>NZ_JAFLNG010001148.1 GCF_017427025.1 Streptomyces sp. FH025 | reverse complement strand
AGCCACCCTGCTTGGTGAAGTCGATGAACGTCCCGGGCGTCGACATCACCGTCACACCACCCGCCAGCGCCAGCGAGCTCTCACCCGAACGCAGCGACTGACACGCCAGGTGCAACGCCACCAGCGACGAGGAGCACGCCGTGTCCACCGTCACCGCCGGACCCTCCAGCCCCAGCGCATACGCCACCCGACCCGAGGCGACCGAGCCCGTACCTCCTGTTCCGAGGTACCCCTCGACCTCCTCCGGCACGAAGTGCGAAGGCAGGTAGTCGTGGTAGAAGAGCCCCGCGAACACACCCGTCGCACTGCCCCGCAGCCCCGTCGGGTCGATCCCCGCGTCCTCCAACGCCTCCCAGGACGTCTCCAGCAACAACCGCTGCTGCGGATCCATCGCCACGGCCTCACGCGGACTGATCCCGAAGAACTCCGCGTCGAACTCACCAGCGTCGTACAGGAATCCACCCTCACCCGAGACACTCTTACCGACAGCCTCAGGATCCGGGTCGTAGACGTCTTCGGGCCAACCCCGGTCCGTCGGGAAGACACCGATCGCGTCCCTGCCCGCCGCCACCAGCTCCCAGAGCTCCTCCGGCGACGACACCCCACCCGGGAATCGGCACGCCATCCCGACGATCACCAGGCGGTCCTCATCGGCCGGAACGGTCCGGGCCACGGGCCCGGCCGAATCCGCCGAGGCGGGACCGGCCTCGCCGATCAGCTCTCCGACCACGAAGTCGGCCAGGGCGGCCGGCGTCGGATAGTCGAACACCACCGTCGCCGGCAAACGCAGACCGGTGACGTTGTTCAGTCGGCTCCGCAGTTCGACGGAGGTGAGCGAGTCGAAACCCACGTCGCGGAAGGAGCGACCGAAGTCGACGGCCTCGGGGCCGGTCATGCCCAGCACCAGGGCGGCCTGCGACAGGACCAGCTCTCGCACGGTCTCGCGCCGCTCGTCCGGGCTCAGCCCGACCAGCCGCGCGGCCAGCGCGTTCCGGCCGTCGGCGGCGGGCCGACCCGCCGTCCGGCGGGCGTGCGAGCCCGCCCGCGTCGTACGGACCAGGCCGGACAGCAGCGGCAGAACCTCACCGGAACGTTGCAGCCCTGCGAGGTCCAGCGTGGCCGTCACCACCAGGGGGGCGGCAGCGTGAACGGCAGCGTCCAGCATCGCGAGCCCGTCCGACGTGGCCACCGGCTTCAGACCCAGCCGGGACAGCCGCCGCCAGTCGGCATCGCCGAGGCCGCCGGCCATGCCGTGCTCCCACGGGCCCCATGCCAGCGAGACCGCGGGCAGGCCGACGTGGCGGCGGTGGGCGGCCAGGGCGTCCAGGAAGGTGTTGCCGGCCGCGTAGTTGGCCTGACCGGCGTTGCCGATCACACCT
>NZ_JAFLNG010001147.1 GCF_017427025.1 Streptomyces sp. FH025 | reverse complement strand
GAGCCGGACGGGGTCGCCGTTGCCGATCCGGGCGTAGCCGCGGCCGATCGGGGCGTGCGCGGCGGGCACGATGTCCAGCGGTGCGCCGAGCGCGGCGTGGCCCTCCTCGGGCCCGGCCGGGCCGAGCAGCACCCGGGCCCGGGTGGTGGCCCGTACGGTCGGGGTGATCCGGTCCCGGGCTTCAAGGTCGTCCGCGATCACCACGGTGACCCGGGCGGCCCGGCCGTGCCGCAGCGGCAGCTCCAGCAGGTCCTGCGGGTCGGGACGGCCCTCGGCGTGGGCGAGCTCGCTCAGTTCGGTCGGGTGGTCCAGCAGCAGCCACAGCGGCCGGGTGACGTCCTCGGGCGGGGCGGTGCCGGCGTGCCGGGCGGCGTTCAGCGCGGCGAGCCGGCGCTCGGCCTCCCGCGCGGCCCAGTCCAGCGCGGCCAGCGCGCCGTGCAGGCTGGTCTCCACGGTGTGCACGCCGGGCCGGTTCACCAGGCAGGCGTGCTCCCCGGTGCCCGCGCCGTCGACCACCACCAGATCGGCGTACGGGAGGGCCTGGAGCGCCACCGAGCGGATCAGGCTGGAGGTGCCGTAACCGGTGACGCCGAGGGCCAGCAGGTGCGGTTCGGAGGAGCGCGGGCCGGTGCGCCAGACGACCGGCGGCTGCTGGACGATCGCGCCGCCCCGGCCGACCGGGATGGTGCGGGCGGTGCCGTCCTCGTCGGTGAAGCCGAGCACGATCTCGCCGGGTGCGGCCACGAAGCGCTGGGCGACGATGTCGGTGGGCAGCGGGGCGAGCGCCGCGATCCGCAACCGGTTGGACTCCTCGTCCCAGTCGAAGCGGTACTCCCGGGCCCGCCCGGCCTTGCCCTGGACGACCTGCTCGATCCGGGCCCGGGCGGCCGGCTCGGTGTCGGTGAAGTACGCCGGGTAGCCGAGCTCCAGCCGGGCGAGCCGGCCCTCTCCGTCGAACTCCCAGGAGCTGAAGGCGTTCTTGTAGCTGCCCTCGAAGTGGTACAGCGGGTTGGCGTCCTCGGGGCCGCACAGGTACGGGGTGAGCGCCGAGTAGAGGGCACTCAGCTTGACGTCGGCGACATCGGGTGCGGGCGGGGCGGGCGGCGCCTTGGGGGCCCGGCCGGCCCAGGCGGTGCTGGCCATCAGGGCGACCAGCGCGAACAGCAGGCCGTGCGGCAGCAGGTAGATGCCGACCAGCAGGGCGGCGGTGAGGAACAGCGTCGGGCCGCGGCGGTCCTTCGGGGTGGCCTGCCAGCGGCCCCTGGCCCAGCCGATGTGGTGGCGCAGGCCGCGGCCGATCACGGTGAGCGGGGCGAGCATGTCGCTGGCGTGGTCCCCGGCGGCTCGGGCGATCTCGCGGCCCTTGCCGAGATGGCGGTGGA
>NZ_JAFLNG010001146.1 GCF_017427025.1 Streptomyces sp. FH025 | reverse complement strand
CCGGCGACGAGGCCGGCCATGAGGGTGGGGAGGGGTATGCGTAGGCGCACTGGCGTGGGCCCTTCTCCTGTGGGGGGAGGTGCTGGACGACTGCCGAGACATGGGGGAACGCGACATGATCCTGCCAGCGACCATCCGTCAGAACAATGTCACAGGTCATATGACATCTCTGAGGCCGGCCATAACACGGCCCATAACACGGCGCCGCGACCCCGCTCCACGGCCCGTCGCCGCCTGCCGCGGAACTGAACTCCCCCACCGCGAGGGCGGCCTGACGCCCCGCTACGACCGGCTCGGCCGGTAGGTCCGCGCGGCCCACGCCTGGAACGCGGGCGCCGCCGCGATCAGGTCCCGGTACGCCGCGGTCGCCGCGCCGAACAGGGTCTCCACCACGTCCGCGCCCACCGCCGCCGAGCGCCAGGCCAGCAGGTGGCGGACCCAGATCGGGGTTCCGGCGAGCGGTTTGACCACCACCTCGGCGAGCTGCCGGGTGGTCGCCTGGACGACGGAGATCCCGAGGCCGGCGGCGATCATCTCCTGGAGCTCCAGTCGGCCGCCGAGGAACTCGTGGACGGTCGCCGGGGTGAACCCCGCCGAGGCGCAGGCCCCGTAGAACACGCCGTGCCAGCCGGCCCCGTCGTCGGGGGTCAGGAACCAGTCCTCGTCCGCGAGGTCCGCCAGGGCGACCTCGGTGCGGTGGCGCAGCCGGTGCCCCGCCGGGAGGGCCACGAAGGCGGGCTCGGTGACGATCCCGCGATGCGCCACGGCCGGCGAGTGACGCAGTTCCCGGCCCGGGTAGTCCACGGCCACCGCGGCGTCCGCCTCGCCCTGCTCCAGCAGGTCGACGATGTCCGAGGAGCGGTAGACGGAGGTCACCGTGAGGCGCTGGTCGGGCCGGTGGTGCCGGGCCCTGGTGACCAGGGCGGGCAGGATCGGCGAGATGGTCGCGGCCAGCCGCAGGTCCCGGCGGGCCGACCCGTCCGGGGGTTCCGTGCGCCGGCCCAGGACGTCGGCGCGGTAGAGCAGATCCCGCGCGGCGGCCACCACCTCGGCCCCGAAACAGGTCGGCACCACCCCTGCGGCGGTGCGCTCGAACAGCGGCGCGCCCAGGTGGCGTTCGATCCGGCTCAGCTGGGTGCTGGTCGCCGGCTGCGAGGCGCCCAGCAGGACCGCGGCCCGGCCGACGCTCCCGGTGTCGGCGATGGCGCACAGCACCCTCAGGTGCCGCAGCTCCAGCTCCATGGCCCTCCCCCCTCGCACCGCAGCCAGGCCCTCCCGGACGACGGCGCCGGACGGCTGCCGCGGAGAAGGGTGCAACGGCACACATGACATGTCAGCGGCTTACCTTCACCCCGACGATTTGCCTCGTCAAGCCCCCTCCCA
>NZ_JAFLNG010001145.1 GCF_017427025.1 Streptomyces sp. FH025 | reverse complement strand
AGGCGGCGGCTGCGCCGGGTGGTCAAGGCCACCGCCTGGACCGTCGCGCTGGGCGCGATCGGCGTCGCCTCCTGGCAGTTCGTCGACAACCTGCGCAACACCGGACCGGCGATCGCCGCCCCGCAGCAGTCCGTCACCTCCACCGCGCCGTCCACGCACCCGACGACGCACACGCCGGTGCCGCTCGCCATCAAGGAGGCGAAGTCCTACAACCCGTACGGCGACGGAGGACCCGAGGGCAACGACGCCGCCGGGAAGGCCATCGACGGCGACCCGAGCACCAACTGGACCACCCAGTGGTACTCGGACCAGTTCGGCCCCAAGGCGCCCGCCCTCAAGCCGGGCACCGGCCTGCTGATCGACCTCGGCTCGCCGCAGGCGGTCTCCTCGGTGAACGTCCAGTTCGTCGGCGAGCACACCGCGGAGCTGCGCGTGCCCACCCCGGCCGCCGCCTCCGACCCGATGAACGCGAAGCTGGACGGCTTCACCGTCGTCGGCAAGAAGTCCGGCCCCGGCGCCGAGTACACCCTCGACTCCCCGGTCACCACGCGCTACCTCTTGATCTGGCTGACCTCCCTGAACAAGGATTCCGACGGCAAGTACCGCGGCCACGTCGCCGAGGTCAAGGTCTCCGGCTGACCGCACGCCCCGCGCACCGGAACGACGGCAGGGACAGGGGAGGACAGTGGCGGACGACGACGCGACGCTGCTCGCCCGGCACGTCGCCGGCGACCCGGAGGCCTTCGGGCTGCTGGTGGACCGCCACCGCGACCGGCTCTGGGCGGTCGCCCTGCGCACCCTGGGCGACCGCGAGGAGGCCGCCGACGCCCTCCAGGACGCCCTGGTCTCCGCCTTCCGCGCCGCCGCCGGATTCCAGGGCCGCTCGGCGGTCACCACCTGGCTGCACCGGATCGTGGTCAACGCCTGCCTGGACCGCGCCCGGCGCAGCACCGCCCGCCGCACCACCCCGCTGGACGAGGACCCTCAGCGGCTGGACACCCTGATCGGCACGGCCGAGCCGGCCGACTCCCCGGTGGTGCGGGCCGAGGTGCGGCGCGAGCTGACCGCGGCACTCGCCGAGCTGCCCGCCGAGCAGCGGGCCGCGCTGGTCCTGGTCGACATGCAGGGCTACCCGGTCGCCGAGGCGGCCGAGCTGCTGGGCGTCCCGGTGGGCACCGTGAAGAGCCGCTGCGCCCGTGGCCGGGCCAGGCTGCTGCCGCTGGTCCGGCACCTGCGGGAACAGGATGTTTCACGTGAAACACCGGACCGCGGCGCACCGGGCCGGGAGGCACCCGGCGCCCCCGGCGCGGCCCCGCCGTCGCGCCGGAACGCCCAGGGGAACCCGACGGGCCCGCGCACCGTCACAGGAACGGGCCCGACCACCGG
>NZ_JAFLNG010001144.1 GCF_017427025.1 Streptomyces sp. FH025 | reverse complement strand
CGACGACGGCGGTGGGCACCAGGTGGGCCGGCAGGGCGGAGGCCAGGGCCGTGCGCAGCTCGGCCGGGTCCGGGGCGCGGTCCGGATCGGCGGGCGTGACGTAGCCGACCAGGCGCTCCCGGCCGGGTTCGTCCTCCCGGACCACGACGACGGCCTGGTCGACGGCGGGGTGCGCCAGCAGCGCGGCCTCGATCTCCCCCGGCTCGATGCGGAAGCCTCTGAGCTTCACCTGCCGGTCGAGCCGGCCGAGGAACTCCAGCTCCCCTGCGGCGGTCCATCGGGCGCGGTCGCCGGTGCGGTAGAGCCGGGCGCCGGGCGGGCCGAAGGGGTCGGCGACGAAGCGCGCGGCGGTCAGGCCGGGGCGGCCGAGGTAGCCGCGGGCCACGCCCTCGCCACCGACGTACAACTCGCCGTCGGTGCCGGGCGGTTGGGGCCGCATGGCCGCGTCCAGGACGTACGCCCGGGTGTGCGGCAGCGCGCCGCCGATGGTGGGCGTGCCGGTGCCGGCGGTGAGCGGCCCGGTCCAGGTGGCGACGATGGTGGCCTCGGTCGGGCCGTAGGAGTTGATCATCCGTCGGCCGGGCGCCCAGCGGTCGACCAGCGCGGCGGGGCAGGCCTCGGCCCCGACGATCAGGGTGCG
Organism: Streptomyces sp. FH025; assembly: GCF_017427025.1. Lineage (GTDB taxonomy): Bacteria > Actinomycetota > Actinomycetes > Streptomycetales > Streptomycetaceae > Kitasatospora. Next base: position 752 of record NZ_JAFLNG010001144.1, on the reverse strand, counting down.
CAGGTGGCGGCCCGCGCCGGCGGGCACGGTGGCCAGCGCGGCGGGCGGGATGAGGGCGTGGGTGATCCGGTGCTCGTCGAGGACGGCGGCGAGTTCCTCGCCCAGCCACGGGCCGTTCGGGGGGATCACCAGGGTGGCGCCGGCCAGGACGGAGCCGAGCAGTTCGAGGACGGAGGCGTCGAAGCTGGGTGACGAGAACTGGAGCATCCGGTCGCCGGGGCGTACGGCGTAGTGCTCGGCGGCGGCCTCGGCGAATCCGGCGATGCCCCGGTGGGTGACGACCACGCCCTTGGGGGTGCCGGTGGAGCCCGAGGTGTAGATCACGTACGCGGGGTGGTCGGTGCCGGTCGGGCGGGGCGGCTCGCTCCGGTCCTCGACGGCCGTCTCCAGCAGTTCGCGGACCGCGGCCGGGTCGTCCAGGACCACCGCGGGGGCGGCGTCGGCGAGCATCAGCGCCCGCCGCTCGGCCGGGTAGCCGGGGTCCACGGGCAGGAAGGCGGCGCCGCTCCGTACGACGGCCAGCTCGGCCGCGACCAGCTCCATCGAGCGCGGCAGGACCAGCGCCACCGTCCGGTCCGGTCCGGCGCCCCGGCGGCTGAGGTCGCGGGCCAGGCGCTCCACCCGATCGGCGAGTTCCCGGAAGGTCCAGGTGCGCCGGCCGTCGGTGAGCGCCGGTGCGTGCGGTGCGCCGGCCACCCGGGAGGCGAACAGCTCGTCGAGCGTCCGGGGCGCCGAGGCCGCGTCGTTCCCCG
>NZ_JAFLNG010001143.1 GCF_017427025.1 Streptomyces sp. FH025 | reverse complement strand
GGTTGGTGCCGCAGCCGGCGGAGACGTGGAGGTAGGAGCGGTGGCCGCCGGCCTGGTGGGTGGAGAGGCCCTTGACCCGGCGGGCGTCGAGGTCGCAGTTGGTGACCAGGGCGCCGTAGAAGGGGATGCAGAGCTGGCCGCCGTGGGTGTGGCCGGCCAGGATCAGCGGGTAGCGGTCGGCGGTGAAGGCGTCGAGGACGCGAAGGTAGGGCGCGTGGACGACGGCGAGGGAGAGGTCGGCGTCGGCGGAGGGGCCGCCGGCCACCTCGGCGTAGCGGTCGCGGCGGATGTGGGGGTCGTCGAGCCCGGTGAACTCCAGGTCGAGGCCGCCGATGGTGAGCCGGCCGCGGGTGTTGGTGAGGTCGAGCCAGCCGGCGGCGTCGAAGCCGTCGCGGAGCTTCTCCCACGGGTTGTGGACGGCGCCGGTGATGCCGCGGCGGCCGGTGCCGTCGGGGTTGTTCAGGCCGTGGACGCCGCTGCGCATGGCCTGGAGGTAGCGGGCCGGGTTCTTGCGGGCCGGGCCGTAGTAGTCGTTGGAGCCGAAGACGTAGACGCCGGGGAACTCCATGAGCGGCCCGAGCGCGTCGAGGGTGGCCGGGACGCCGAGCGGGTCGGAGAGGTTGTCGCCGGTGTTGACCACCAGGTCGGGGCGCAGGCCGGCGAGGCTCTTCAGCCAGCGCTGCTTCTTGCCCTGCCCGCTCACCATGTGGATGTCGGACACCTGCAGGATCCGGATGGGCTTGGCGCCGCGCGGCAGGACGGGGACCTCGACCCGGCGGAGCCGGAAGGAACGCACCTCGTACCCGACGGAGTAGGCGAGGCAGGCGGCGCCGGCGGCGGCGAAGCCGAGGGGAACGGAGTACAGCGGTCGCATCAACCCATGCTCTCAGACGGTGGATCAGCGGGTGGACGTCCGGTGGGACGTGGGGGATGCGGGCCCGAGGGCCGCGATCGGGGTCGGTCCGGCGGCGGGTTCCGGGGCGGGTTCCTCGGACTCCCGCCGGGCGCGCAGGGCCCGGACCTTGTTGCGGTTGCCGCACCGCTCCATCGAGCACCAGCGCCGTCGCCCGGGCCGCGAGGTGTCGACGAAGATCAGCTGGCAGTTGTGCGCCCCGCACTCGCGGATCCGGTCCGCGTACGGGCCGGTGAGCAGGGCGATCGCGTCCCGGGCGAGGGTGGAGACCAGCTGCGCCCCGTCGGCGGGCAGCGGGGCGGCCGTGGCGCCGTCCGGGGCGATCTGCGGGACGAGCGGCGGGTGGGCGGCGGCCCGGTTGAGCGCGGCGTGGTCCTCCGCCGAGCCGGCCTCGCCGTGGGCGCGGGCGGCGGCGAGGCGCCAGAGGGCGTCACGCAGGGTACGGGCGGCGGCGAGCTGGTCGGCGGTGATCCGTATGGCGTCGGCGGG
>NZ_JAFLNG010001142.1 GCF_017427025.1 Streptomyces sp. FH025 | reverse complement strand
TTTGCCGAATGTCAGAGGCTGACATAATCTGCCGGAAGTGGCGCTCGTCGGCCGGGCACTCGTGGGGACGGGTGGGTCGTCGCAGCGCCACGGCCATGCCTCGATCGTCTTCACGCCCCCCGGAGGGCCCCAGATGAGCCAGTCCGTCGTCAAGAACTCGGAGGCGGACGCACCGCCACCGCTGAATCAGTCGTCCGGGGGAGGGCTCAAGGGGCATCCCTGGCTGACCCTGCTGACCGTCGCGGTCGGCGTGATGATGGTCGCGCTGGACGGCACGATCGTCGCCATCGCCAACCCCGTGATCCAGGAGAAGCTGAACGCCGCGCCCTCGGAGATCCAGTGGGTCACCAGCGGCTACCTGCTGGCCCTCGCGGTCTTCCTGATCACCGCCGGCAAGATCGGTGACCGCTTCGGCCACAAGACCACCTTCCTGGTCGGCGCCGTCGGCTTCGCCGCCACCTCGGCCGCGATCGGCTTCGCCGGCAACATCCAGACCGTGATCGCCTTCCGCGTCCTCCAGGGCCTGTTCGGCGCGCTGCTCCAGCCTGCCGCGCTCGGCCTGCTGCGCGGGGCCTTCCCGGCCGAGAAGCTCAACATGGCGATCGGCATCTGGGGCGGGGTGATCGGCGCCTCCACCGCGGCCGGCCCGATCGTCGGCGGCCTGCTGGTCGAGCACGTCAACTGGGAGTCGGTCTTCTTCATCAACATCCCGGTCGGCCTGATCGCGCTGGGCCTGGGCCTGTGGATCCTCAGGGACGTCCGGGCCGAGAACGCCGCCAAGTCCTTCGACCTGCCCGGCATCGGGCTGCTCTCGGTCGGGATGTTCGCCCTGGTCTTCGGCATCATCAAGGCCCCCGAGTGGGGCTGGGGCGACGCGAAGACGCTGCTGTTCCTGGGCGGCGCGGTGGTGCTGATGGTGCTCTTCGCGCTCTGGCAGGGCCGGGCCAAGGAGCCGCTGATCCCGCTCAGCCTGTTCCGCTCGGTGCCGCTGTCGGCGGGCGTGCTGCTGATGGTGCTGATGGCCTTCGCGTTCTTCGGCGCGATCTTCTTCGTGACCTTCTACCTCCAGAACGTGCACGGGATGAAGCCGGTCGAGGCCGGCGTCCACCTGCTGCCGATGACCGGCATGATGATCGTCGGCTCGCCGCTGGCCGGCCTGGCGATCGGAAAGCTGGGCCCGCGCATCCCGATCGTGGCGGGCATGCTGATCACCACCACCGCGATGTTCGGCATGTCCACCCTGGACACCGGCTCCTCCACCGGCGTGATGTCGCTCTGGTTCGTCCTGATGGGCCTCGGCATCAGCCCGGTCATGGTCGGCGCCACCGAGGTCATCGTCGGCAACGCGCCGCTGGAGCTGTCCGGCGTGGCCGGCGGTCTCCAGCAGTCCGCGATGCAGGTCGG
>NZ_JAFLNG010001141.1 GCF_017427025.1 Streptomyces sp. FH025 | reverse complement strand
CCACCACGATCAGCGCGCGCGCCATGTCCCGGGCCTTTCCTCAGCGGTCCTCGACGAATTCCCCCGTCCAGCCTGGCGGTTGCGAGGAGCGCGGGCGCGGTGGGCGAGCCGTCGTTCGGCCGAACGGGCACACGCCGAACGGGTACACCTCAGCGGCCGACCTCCCGCAGGCGGAAGTCCTCGACCGTCTCCCGCCGGATCAGCAGCCGCGCCCGGCCGTCCCGCACCGCCGCCACGGCCGGGCGGCCGACCAGGTTGTAGCCGGACGCCATCGACAGCTGGTACGCGCCGGCCGCCGGGACGGCCAGCAGGTCCCCCGGGCGCAGGTCGGCGGGCAGCTCGGCACCCCGCACCAGCACGTCCCCGGCCTCGCAGTGGCGGCCGACCACATCCACCCGCATCGCACCCGTCTCCGACCGGCGCCCCACCAGCCGCACGCTGTACGGCGATCCGTACAGCGCCGGCCGCGGGTTGTCGCTCATCCCGCCGTCGACGGCCACGAAGCACCGGCCGTCCGCGCCGTGCTTCACCGACAGCACCCGGTACACCGCCACCCCCGCCGGACCGGCCACCGCCCGTCCGGGCTCGACGACCAGGCGCGGCACCTCCAGCCCGGTCTCGGCGCAGCGCACCGCCAGCCGGTCGGTCACCCGCACCGCGAACTCGGCGAGGTCCAGCTCGGCGTCGCCGGACAGGTACCGGATGCCGTGGCCCCCGCCGAGGTCCAGCTCCGGCAGCTCCACCCCGTACCGGTCCCGTACCGCCGCGAGCAGCCACACCAACGCGTCCACCGCCTCCAGGTACGGCTCGACCGACGTGATCTGCGACCCCACGTGGCAGTGCAGTCCCACGAGTTCGAGCCCCGGCTGGTCCAGCACCCGGGCGATCGCGTCGGCGGCGTCGCCGCCCTCGATCGGGAAGCCGAACTTCTGCCCGCCCACCCCTGTCCGCACCGCCTCGTGGTGCCCGGCCGCGATCCCCGGGACCACCCGGACCAGCACCTTCTGCGGTGTGTCGGCGGCCACCAGTGCGGCCAGCCGGGCGATCTCGGCCGGCCCGTCGATGACGATCCGCCCGACCCGCAGCCGCCGTGCCAGCCGCAGCTCCTCCGGGGACTTGGCGTTGCCGTGCAGCAGGATCCGCTGCGCCGGGAAGCCCGCCGACACCGCCAGCCACAGCTCACCCGCCGAGCAGACGTCCAGACCCAGACCTTCCTGCTCGACCCAGTCCGCCATCGCGCTGCACAGGAAGGCCTTGGCCGCGTACAGCACGTCGGCGTGCGGCAGCGCCCGGCGGTACGCCCGCGCCCGGCGTCGCACCTCGCCCTCGTCCAGCACGTACAGCGGGGTGCCGAACCGCTCGGCCGCCTCCGCCAGCCCGACCCCGCCGACCAGCACCTCGCCGCC
>NZ_JAFLNG010001140.1 GCF_017427025.1 Streptomyces sp. FH025 | reverse complement strand
ACCGCGCCGTCGCCGCCGGGCTGACCCACAACGCGCCGACGATCACCGTGCTCTCGACCGCCACCGGCGCGCCGATCACCGCCGAGGGGCTCGACTGGCCCGAGTACTGGGTGCGCCACGCCCGTGGGGCCGTCCGCTTCAACGACGCCGTCCGCGCCCTGTACGAGCGCGGCGTCACCACCTTCGTCGAGCTGGGCCCGGACGGTGTGCTCACGGCGATGGCGCGCGACTGCCTCGCCGACCAGGAGGGCGCCGAGCCCGAGTTCATCTCCGCACTGCGCAAGGACCGCCCCGAGCCCGAGGCCCTGGCCGCCGCGCTCGCCCAGGCCTGGACGCGCGGCCTGCCGCTCGACTGGAGCTCGCTGGTCGCGGGCCGCCGAGTCGACCTCCCCCACTACCCCTTCCAGCACAAGCACTACTGGCTGAGTACCTCCGCCGCCCGCAACGACGACGCGACGGCCATCGGACTCGGCCTCGGACCGGCGGGCCACCCGCTGCTCGGCGCGGCGGTCTCGCTGGCCGACTCCGACGGGTTGGTGCTGACCGGACGGCTCTCGCTGGACACCCACCCCTGGCTCGCGGACCACGCGGTGTTCGGCAGCGTGCTGTTCCCGGGCGCGGCCCTGGTGGAGCTCGGCGTCCGCGCGGGCGACCAGGTCGGCTGCGACACCGTCGACGAGCTGATGCTGGAGGCGCCGCTGGCGCTGCCCGCGACCGGCGGACTCAAGGTGCAGGTCACCGTGGGCGCGGCCGACGAGTCCGGCCGCCGCACCTTCAGCGTGCACTCGCGCGCCGAAGGCGAGGACGAGGCGCAGCCGTGGCTGCGGCACGGCACCGGTGTGCTCTCCGCCGCCCGGGCCGCCGAGCCCGCCGACCTGTCGGTGTGGCCGCCGCAGGGTGCCGAGCGGATCGACCTGACCACCCGCTACGACGACATGGCGGCGCTGGGTCTGGAGTACGGCCCGGCGTTCCAGGGCCTGCGGGCGGCCTGGCGGCGCGGCGAGGAGGTGTTCGCCGAGGTCGCGCTGGACCAGGCGCAGACCGACGACGCCCGGCGCTTCGGCCTCCACCCGGCCCTGCTGGACGCCGCCCTGCACGCCATCGAACTCGGCGCCCTGCCGAGCACCGGCGAGACCCGCCTGCCCTTCATCTGGACGGGCGTCCGCCTGTACGCGACGGGTGCCGCCACCGCCCGGGTGCGGCTGGCGTCCGCCGGGTCGGACGCGGTCTCCCTGCTGATCGCCGACGGGGCCGGCCGTCCCGTGGCCACCGTGGAGTCGCTGGCCCTGCGGCCGATGTCACGCGAGCAGCTCGCGGGCGCCGTCAAGGCCGTCCGCAACGACGCGCTGTTCGAGGTGGAGTGGACTCCCGTCACCCCGAACTGGACCCTCCCCCAAGGCACCTACGC
>NZ_JAFLNG010000114.1 GCF_017427025.1 Streptomyces sp. FH025 | reverse complement strand
CGCACGCGCGATCTTGACCTTGGGACGCTTCTGGTTCGCCATGAACCAAACCTTCCTTGCTTACGAATACGGCTTTCACCAGGTGTTGACGGAGGTCGCATGTCGCGACCCGGAGAAAACCCCGACGCCTGCGCGAAGGGATCAGCCGCTCTCCGGAGCCGGGCACAAAGTGCAAGCACGCGTGTGGCCCACCGAACCGAGGCTGGTGGGCTGCACGCGACACCGAAACGGTGCGCGACGCTCCTGGAGACCACAAAAAGCCTCTGAGCGTTGTCCCGCTGGTGTGGCCGGTCGGATCAGGTTTCCCTGAGCCGCCGTCCCGGGACGTGACTCCTTCCTCCCACAACTGGGAGGACTTCTCACTCACCTGCGAAGCAGGTTCATGACGGCCAAGCCCTGACCGCTGCCCGAGAGCAGAAGGCCATTGTACATATCGGCGATGGCCCTCTATTCCTCCCCCCGCAGCCGCCCGCGCGTCCACTCCACGGTGTCCGCGTACCGGACCTCGCCGCCGCGCCGCGTCGGCCGGTAGTACTCCCGGCCGTGCACCGAGTCCGGCGCGTACTGCTGGGCCGCGATGCCCTCCGGCAGGTCGTGCGGGTACTGGTAGCCCTTGCCGTGGCCGAGCTTGCCCGCGCCTCCGTAGTGGGCGTCCCGCAGGTGCGGCGGGACGGCGCCCGCCAGACCCTGCCGGACGTCCGCCAGCGCCGCGTCGATCGCCAGGTAGGCCGAGTTGGACTTGGGCGCCAGGGCCAGCGCGATCGCCGCCTGGGAGAGGATGATCCGGGCCTCCGGGAAGCCGATCAGGGCCACCGCCTGGGCCGCCGCCACCGCCGTCTGGAGCGCCACGGGGTCCGCCAGGCCGACGTCCTCGCTGGCCGAGATCATCAGCCGCCGGGCGATGAAGCGCGGGTCCTCCCCCGCCTCGATCATCCGGGCCAGGTAGTGCAGGGTCGCGTCCACGTCGCTGCCGCGGATCGACTTGATCAGCGCGCTGGCCACGTCGTAGTGCTGGTCGCCGTCCTTGTCGTAGCGCACCGCCGCGTGGTTGACGGCCGTCTCGGTGGTGGCCAGCGTGATGCTGGCCTCGCCCTCCTCCAGCGCCGCCCCGGCCGCCGCCTCCAGCGTGGTGAGCGCCTTCCGGGCGTCCCCGCCGGCCAGCCGCACCAGGTGGTCCTCGGCCTCGGCGGTCAGCTCCAGCGCGCCCTCCAGGCCGCGCTCGTCCGCGACCGCGCGGCGCAGCAGTGCCCGGATGTCCTCGTCGGTCAGCGACTCCAGGGTGAGCAGCAGCGAGCGGGACAGCAGCGGGGAGATCACCGAGAAGTACGGGTTCTCGGTGGTCGCCGCGATCAGGGTGACCCAGCGGTTCTCCACGGCCGGCAGCAGCGAGTCCTGCTGGGCCTTGGAGAAGCGGTGGATCTCGTCCAGGAAGAGCACCGTCTCCCGGCCGGACATGCCGACCGCCCGCCGGGCGCCGTCGATCACCGCCCGGACCTCCTTGACCCCGGCGGTGATCGCGGACAGCTCGACGAAGCGGCCCTCCACGGCCTGGCTGATCACGTGGGCCAGGGTGGTCTTGCCCGTCCCGGGCGGCCCCCAGAGGATCACCGAGCTGGTGGCCGCCGGCCCGCGCGAGTTCGCGACCAGTCGCCGCAGCGGGGACCCTGGCTTCAGCAGCTGCCGCTGCCCGGCCACCTCGTCCAGGGTGCGCGGGCGCATCCGTACGGCCAGCGGCGCCCGGCCGGGCTCCCTGGTCTGGCGTTCCTCGGCTGCGGCGGTGAAGAGGTCCGGTTCGTCCACACCGGAAGCCTATGCGAGGCCGCCGACAGCCCGTCCCGCCGCGGGCCGCCTACTCCAGTCCGGCCGCGTGGTCCGGGACGTACTTCTGGAGGTCGCGCGGGGGCCGCTGGTAGCCGCGCGAGGCCGGGCGGGGCGGAAGCTCGATCCGCGGCGGGGTGATCTCGTGGTACGGCACGGTGGAGAGCAGGTGGGCGATCATGTTGATCCTCGCCCGGCGCTTGTCGTCGCTCTCCACCACGTGCCAGGGCGACTCGGGGGTGTCGGTGTGGATGAACATCTCGTCCTTGGCCCGCGAGTAGTCCTCCCAGTGGTTGATCGACTCGACGTCCATCGGGGAGAGCTTCCAGCGCTTCATCGGGTCCTCCAGCCGCTCCCGGAAGCGCCGCTCCTGCTCGGTGTCGCTCACCGAGAACCAGTACTTGCGCAGCAGGATGCCCGCCTCGATCAGCATCCGCTCGAAGGTCGGGCACTGGTGCATGAACTGCCAGTACTCCTCGTCGGTGCAGAAGCCCATCACCCGCTCGACGCCGGCCCGGTTGTACCAGCTGCGGTCGAACAGCACGATCTCCCCGGCCGCCGGGAGGTGTTCGACGTACCGCTGGAAGTACCACTGGGTCTTCTGCCGCTCGGTCGGGGTGGGCAGTGCCGCGACCCGGGCGATGCGCGGGTTCAGGTACTCCGTCACCCGCTTGATCGCACCGCCCTTGCCGGCCGCGTCCCGCCCCTCGAAGACCACCACCACGCGGGCGCCCTCGACCCGCACCCACTCCTGGAGCTTCACCAGCTCCTGCTGCAACCGCAGCAACTCCTGCTCGTACGGCTTCCTCGCCAGTCGCTCCGACTTCGCGGTCCGCTGGTCCATGGCCACCCCGGTGTCCTCCGTCCGACTGCTGATGATCATTAACCGTAGGCGCAGTACGACGAATCCGCAGATCGACGGGGAGCACCCCTGGGGTTTCAGACCTCGACGAAGGGCTCGGGATAGCGGCAGAGCCCGCGCGGACCGCCGTCGTACGCCGCCAGGGGCAGCGCCTGGAAGTACGCCTCCGGCACCTCGAACGGGCCGGTGACCTCGTGCCGCCCGGCCGGGGCGAAGCCGAACCGCCCGTAGTACTCCGGATCGCCGAGGACGACCACCAGCCGCTCGCCCGCCTTCTCGGCCGCCGACAGCGCGGCCCGGACGACGAGCTCGCCGACGCCCCGGCGCTGCCACTCGGGCGCGACCGCGACCGGCGCGAGCGCCAGCGCCTCGCCGTCGCCGACCCGCAGCCGGGTCAGCAGCGCGTGCCCGATCACCAGCCCGGCACCGTCCACCGCGACCAGCGACAGCTCGGGCAGCCAGGCCGGATCGCGGCGCAGCGCGTCCACCAGGTCCGCCTCGTCCGGGCCGGGGAACGCGGCCATGTGAACCCGTCTGGTCGCCGGAGCGTCCTCCGGACATTCGACTCTCGTTGTGACCTTCATGAGTCAACCCTCCCTGTGTCGCACGCCGTTGTGGACCGGCCCCGAACGGTGGGTGGACCGTCCGGGGCCGTTGCAGGTTAGCGGATGACGCGCCGTCAGGACTTGGGCTGAGCCTCTCCCTTGGCGTCCTCGCGGACCTTCGGCTGGGCGTCCACGCCGGCCTCGCGGCGCTGCGCCGGGGTGATCGGGGTCGGGGCGCCGGTCAGCGGGTCGCCGCCGGTGGACGTCTTCGGGAAGGCGATGACGTCCCGGATGGTGTCGTACCCGCCCAGCAGCGTGACGATGCGGTCCAGGCCGAAGGCGACGCCACCGTGCGGCGGCGGGCCGTAGTTGAAGGCGTCCAGCAGGAAGCCGAACTGCGAGGCCGCCTCCTCCTCGGAGAGGCCGATCGCGTCGAACGCCCGCTTCTGGACGTCCCGCTGGTGGATACGGATCGAACCGCCGCCCAGCTCCGAGCCGTTGAGGACCAGGTCGTAGGCGTTGGACAGGGCCGAGCCCGGGTCGGTGTCGAAGGTGGCCAGCGACTCCGCGGTCGGGGCGGTGAACGGGTGGTGCACCGCGTGCCAGCCCTGGAACTCGCCCTTGTCGTCCTCGATCGGCTCGAACATCGGGAAGTCGACGACCCAGAGGAAGGCCCACTTGGACTCGTCGATCAGCTCGCAGCGGCGGCCGATCTCCAGACGGGCGGCGCCGAGCAGCTCCTGCGAGGCGCGCTGCTTGCCCGCCGCGAAGAAGATCGCGTCGCCGTTCTTGGCGCCCGCGGCGGCGGCCAGGCCGGCCAGGTGCTCCTCGGAGAGGTTCTTGGCGACGGGGCCGCGCAGCTCGCCGGTCTCGGCGTCGATGAGCACGTAGGCGAGGCCGCGGGCGCCGCGCGCCTTGGCCCAGTCCTGCCAGGCGTCCAGCTGCTTGCGGGGCTGCGAGGCGCCGCCCGGCATGACCACGGCGCCGACGTACGGGGCCTGGAAGACGCGGAACTCGGTGCCCTTGAAGTACTCGGTGAGGTCGGTGAGTTCCTGGCCGAAGCGGACGTCCGGCTTGTCGGAGCCGTAGCGGCCCATCGCGTCCGCGTAGGTCATCCGCGGCAGCGGGTTCGGGATCTCGTACCCGTGCACCTCGCGCCAGATGGAGCCGACGATCTTCTCGCCGAGGGCCAGGATGTCCTCCTGGTCGACGAAGGAGGCCTCGATGTCCAGCTGGGTGAACTCCGGCTGCCGGTCGGCGCGGAAGTCCTCGTCGCGGAAGCAGCGGGCGATCTGGTAGTAGCGCTCCATGCCGGCCACCATCAGCAGCTGCTTGAACAGCTGGGGCGACTGCGGCAGGGCGTACCAGTGGCCCGGCTGCAGGCGGACCGGGACGAGGAAGTCGCGGGCGCCCTCGGGGGTGGAGCGGGTGAGGTACGGCGTCTCGATGTCGAGGAAGTCGTTCTCCTCCATCACCCGGCGGATGATGTTGTTGACCTTGGAGCGCAGCCGCAGGCCCTTGGCCGGGCCCTCGCGGCGCAGGTCCAGGTAGCGGTAGCGCAGCCGGACCTCCTCGTTGACCGTGCCCGGCTCGTACTCGGCGACCGGGAAGGGCAGCGGGGCGGCCTCGGAGAGCACCTCGATCTCGCTGACGACGACCTCGACCGCACCGGTCGGGATGTCCGGGTTCTCGTTGCCCTCGGGGCGCACCCGGACGTCGCCGACGACCTTGACGCAGTACTCGGCGCGCAGGCCGTGCACCGAGTCCAGGTCGCGGACCACGATCTGCACGGTGCCGGAGGCGTCGCGCAGGTCGATGAAGGCCACGCCGCCGTGGTCGCGGCGGCGGGCGACCCAGCCGGCCAGGGTGACGGTGGTGCCTGCGTGCTCCGGGCGGAGCGTGCCCGCGTCGTGCGTGCGGATCACAGCTGCTTCTCCTTCAGGGTGGTGACAAGTGCGTCGAGGGCGACGGGGGTCTGCTCGCCGGTGCTCATGTCCTTGAGCTGGACGACGCCCTCGGCGAGGTCCCGGTCCCCGGCGATCAGGGCGAAGCGGGCGCCGGACCGGTCGGCGGACTTCATGGCGTTCTTGATGCTCTTGACGCCGAAGGCGAGGTCGGTGGCCACGCCGGCCCGGCGCAGCTCGATCACCTTGGCGAACAGGACGTTCTTGGCCTCCTCGCCGAGCGCCACGGCGTAGACGGAGGTGGCGGCCGGCAGGTCGAGGGTGACACCCTCGGCCTCCAGCGCGAGGTACGTGCGGTCGACGCCGAGGGCCCAGCCGACGGAGGGCAGCGCCGGGCCGCCGATCATCTCGGACAGGCCGTCGTAGCGGCCGCCGCCGCCGATCGCGGACTGGGCGCCGAGGCCGTTGTGCACGAACTCGAAGGTGGTGCGGGTGTAGTAGTCCAGGCCGCGGACCAGCTTCGGGTCGTCCACGAAGGCGACGCCGTTGGCGGTGAGCAGCTCGCGGACCTTCTCGTCGTACGCCTTGCAGTCCTCGCACAGGAAGTCGCGCAGCATCGGGGCGCCGACCAGCTGGGCCTGCACCGACTCGCGCTTGTCGTCGAGGACGCGCAGCGGGTTGATCTCGGCGCGGCGGCGGGTGTCCTCGTCGAGGTCCAGGCCGGAGAGGAACTCGATCAGGGCGGCGCGGTAGACCGGGCGGCACTGCTTGTCGCCCAGGCTGTTGAGCAGCAGCGAGTAGTCGCGCAGGCCCAGCGAGCGGAAGGCGTCGTCGGCCAGGATGATCAGCTCGGCGTCCAGCGCCGGGTCCTCGGCCCCGATCGCCTCGGCACCGACCTGGGCGAACTGGCGGTAGCGGCCCTTCTGGGCGCGCTCGTAGCGGTAGTACGAACCGGAGTACCAGAGCTTGACCGGCAGGTTGCCCTGCTTGTGCAGGTTGGCCTGGAGCGCGGCCCGCAGCACGGAGGCAGTGCCCTCCGGGCGCAGCGCGAGCTCGTCGCCGCCCTTGGTGGTGAGGTTGTACATCTCCTTGGTCACGATGTCGGTGGACTCGCCGACCCCGCGGGAGAAGAGCTTCACGTCCTCGAAGACCGGGGTCTCGATGTAGCCGTAGCCGGCCCGGCGGGCGGGAGCGGAGAGGCGCTCGCGGATCGCCAGGAAGGTCGCGGAGCTGGGGGGCAGCAGGTCGTAGGTGCCCTTGGGGGCGGTGAAGGTGCTCAACTTCTCTTCCGTCACATTCCTCGTCGCGGGAAAGCCGGGGCGCCGTCCGCCCCTGCTGCCTGTCGGAGGTAGGGGTTGGTGGCGCGCTCGCGGCCGATGGTGGTCTGGCCCCCGTGGCCGGAGAGGACCACGGTGGAATCGTCGAGGGGCAGGCACACCCGGGCCAGCGACCGCATGATCGCCTCGCTGTCCCCGCCCGGGAGGTCGGTACGCCCTATGGAGCCGGCGAACAGCAGGTCGCCCGAGAACAGCACCGGGGGGAGGTCCTCGGCACCGGGCGTCCGGAAGGTCACCGACCCCCCGGTATGGCCCGGGGCGTGGTCCACGGTGAGTCGCAGGCCTGCCAGCTCCAGCACGGCGCCGTCGGTGAGCTCGCGCACGTCGTCGGGCTCGCCGACGGTGAGCTCGCCCATCAGCTGGGTGCCCAGGGAGCGGCCGAGCGCCTTCTCCGGGTCGGACATCATGTACCGGTCCTCGGGGTGGATCCAGGCCGGGACGCCGCGGGCGCCGCAGACCGGGACCACCGAGGCGACGTGGTCGATGTGGCCGTGGGTGAGCAGGACCGCGACCGGCTTGAGCCGGTGTTCGCGGATGAGCTCCTCGACGCCGCGGGTGGCCTGGTGGCCGGGGTCGACGATGACGCACTCCTCGCCCGCCCCGGGAGCGACCAGGTAGCAGTTGGTGCCCCAGGCTCCAGCGGGGAATCCGGCGATGAACACGCGCGTCCTTCGGGTGTGCGGCGACAAGCTGCGATGGCTACCAGTAGTGATGCTGTCAGTAATGACGTAAGCGCAGCCTACCGGCGGTCCGGGCCCGGTTGCGAACCAGATGGCGCCGAGGGGCCGCCCGCCTGACAGGTTCACCGCCAGGTTCACCGCGTTCTTACGGGCCGGGTCCCTACACTTGGCCGCCGATGGATGCGATGATCCGCTTCGGAATCCATCCACTCTTTCCGCACATCCTCAGGAGACACGGCCGGTGGTCAGCAGCGAACAGCGGCGGCGGCAGCTCGCCCGCGAGAAGTACGAGCGCCAGATGGAGCGCCGCGCCGAGGCGGCGGCCGCCCGCAAGCGCCGCAACACGATCCTGGGCGCCTCGCTCGCCGTCGTGGTGCTGGCCGGCGGCGGCACGCTGATCGCCACCGGCGCGTTCAGCTCGGACGACAAGAAGACCTCGGCCGCCTCGACCCCCCTGGCCGCGCCGACCGGGTCCGCCGAGCCCACCACCCCGACCCGCAAGCCGGTCGAGGGCTGCTCCGACCCGGCTCCGGGCGCGCCCAACGGCAAGCAGTGGAAGACCGAACCGGCCATGTCGATCGACCCGAGCGGGTCGTACACCATGGCGCTGGAGAGCAACTGCGGCAAGGTGACCGTCGCGCTGGACGCGGCCAAGGCCCCGCACACCGTGAACTCCTTCGCCTTCCTGGCCGGTGAGAAGTTCTTCGACCACACCAAGTGCCACCGCCTCACCACCGACGGCATCTTCGTGCTGCAGTGCGGCGACCCGACCGCCAGCGCGACCGTCCCGGGCGGGACCGGCGGCCCCGGCTACAAGTTCGCCGACGAGAACCTGACCGGCGCGACCTACCCGGCGGGCACCGTGGCGATGGCCAACTCCGGCCCCGGCACCAACGGCAGCCAGTTCTTCCTGGTGTACAAGGACACCCAGCTGCCCCCGAACTACACCCCCTTCGGCAAGATCACCGGCGGCCTGGACGTGGTGCAGAAGATCGCCGCCGCGGGCACCCTGGAGGGCTCCGGGGACGGCCACCCGATGGCCGACGTCACCTTCAACTCGGTTACCGTCACCAAGAGTTGACCGACTCCGGGAGCACCGGCGGCGGGCGTACGCGACGCCCCTGCCGGGCCCCGGACCGAAATCGCCCGGCCCGGATGCGGACAGCACCGGTCCTGGTCGCCTATGTTGGCGTTGTATAGGGTGCCCGGACCCGCCTAGCCGTCACCCTCGGCAGCAAGGCACGGCGGACGGGACGGCGGACTCATCGGGTCCGCCGCACATCAACTGTGGACGACGGACGCGTGCCGCCCCGGCGCGGGCGCGACGTCATGTGGAGGACGCGCTATGAGCAGCGACCCGTGGGGCCGTGTGGACGAGCAGGGCACGGTGTACGTCAGGACCGCCGACGGCGAACGCGCCGTGGGCTCCTGGCAGGCCGGCTCGCCCGAGGAGGCCCTCGCCTACTTCGAGCGCAAGTACCAGGGCATCGAGGTGGAGATCGGCCTGCTGGAGAAGCGGGTGCGCACCACCGACCTGGCCGCCAAGGACGCCCAGACCGCGCTGGAGCACCTGCGCGCACAGGTCGTCGAGGGGCACGCGGTGGGCGACCTGGACGCGCTGGCGAAGCGGCTGGACACGCTCACCGGTGAGATCGAGACCCGGCGGGAGGAGCGCAAGGCCGCCCGGGCCAAGGCCCAGGACGAGACCCGCACCGCCAAGGAGGCCCTGGTCTCCGAGGCCGAGCAGCTCGCCGAGTCCACCCAGTGGCGGGAGGCCGGCGACCGGCTGCGCGCCCTGGTGGACACCTGGAAGGGCCTGCCGCGGCTGGACCGCAAGAGCGACGACGAGCTGTGGCACCGCTTCTCGCACGCCCGCTCGGTC
Organism: Streptomyces sp. FH025; assembly: GCF_017427025.1. Taxonomy (GTDB): domain Bacteria; phylum Actinomycetota; class Actinomycetes; order Streptomycetales; family Streptomycetaceae; genus Kitasatospora. The sequence continues at coordinate 6,290 of NZ_JAFLNG010000114.1, read as the reverse complement.
TTCTCCAAGCACCGCAAGGCGCACTTCGCCACCCTGGACGCCGAGCGGGAGAAGGCCCGGCAGACCAAGGAGGCGCTGGTCTCCGAGGCCGAGGCGCTCTCCTCGTCCACCGACTGGGGCAGCACCGCGGCCGCCTACCGTGACCTGATGGCGCGCTGGAAGGCCGCCGGCCGGGCGCAGCGGGACGTCGAGGACGAGCTGTGGGCGCGGTTCCGCGGCGCGCAGGACGTCTTCTTCCAGGCCCGTTCCGCGGTGTTCAGCGAGCGTGACGCCGAGCAGGTGGAGAACCAGAAGCTCAAGGAGGCGCTGGCGGTCGAGGCCGAGGCGATCCTGCCGATCACCGACCTGAAGGCCGCCAAGGCGGCGCTGCGCGACGTCAACGAGCGCTGGGAGGCGATCGGGCACGTGCCGCGTGACATCCGTCCGAAGCTGGACGGCCGGCTGAACGCGGTCGAGCGGGCCATCCGCGAGGCCGAGGACGCCGAGTGGAAGCGCTCCAACCCGGAGGCCAAGGCCCGCGCGGCCGGCATGGTGGGCCTGTTCCAGGCGAAGGCCGACAAGCTCCAGGCCGACCTGGACAAGGCCCGCGCGGCCGGCAACAACTCCAAGGTCGCCAAGCTGGAGTCCGAGCTGGCCGGGGTGCAGACCCTGCTGGAGCAGGCGCACAAGAGCCAGGAGGAGTTCAGCGGCTGATCCTCGTGACGCGCTGAACGGCCGATGAGCGGCTGGTGAACGGCGAAGGCCCCCGGGATCGTTCCCGGGGGCCTTCCGCGTTCCGCCGCTACTTGCTGCGGGCCGAGGTGACGCGGTAGACGTCGTACACGCCCTCGACGCCGCGCACCGCCTTGAGCACGTGGCCCAGGTGCTTCGGGTCGCCCATCTCGAAGGTGAAGCGGCTCATCGCCACCCGGTCCCGGGAGGTCTGCACCGCCGCCGACAGGATGTTGACGTGCTGGTCGGAGAGCACCCGGGTGACGTCCGAGAGCAGCCGGGAGCGGTCCAGCGCCTCGACCTGGATGGCCACCAGGAAGACCGAGGACTGGGTGGCCGCCCACTCGACGTCGATCATCCGCTCGGGCTGCTGGCTGAGCGCCTCGACGTTGACGCAGTCGGCGCGGTGCACCGAGACGCCGTTGCCGCGGGTGACGAAGCCCACGATCGGGTCGCCCGGCACCGGGGTGCAGCAGCGGGAGAGCTTGACCCAGACGTCCTCGACGCCCTTGACGATCACGCCCGGGTCGCCCTTGGCCCGGCGGCGGGCCGCCCGGCGGGTGTCGTGGGTCGGGGTCGCGGTCTCGGCCAGGTCCTCGGTCGCGCCCTCCTCGCCGCCGAGCGCCTGGACCAGCTTCTGCACGATGTTCTGCGCGGCGACGTGGCCCTCGCCGATCGCGGCGTAGAGCGAGGAGATGTCGGGGTAGCGCATCTCGTGGGCCAGGGTGACCAGCGAGTCGCCGGTCAGGATCCGCTGGATCGGCAGGCCCTGCTTGCGCATCGCCCGGACGATCGCCTCCTTGCCGTGCTCGATCGCCTCCTCGCGGCGCTCCTTGGAGAACCAGGCGCGGATCTTGTTGCGGGCGCGCGGCGACTTGACGAAGCCCAGCCAGTCCCGGGACGGGCCGGCGTTCTCCGCCTTGGAGGTGAACACCTCGACGGTGTCGCCGTTCTCCAGGGTCGACTCCAGCGGCACCAGCCGTCCGTTGACCCGGGCGCCGATGGTCCGGTAGCCGACCTCGGTGTGCACCGCGAAGGCGAAGTCGACCGGGGTCGCCCCGGCCGGCAGGGCTATCACGTCGCCCTTGGGCGTGAAGACGAAGACCTCGTTGCTGGCCAGGTCGAAGCGGAGCGACTCCAGGAACTCGCCCGGGTCGGCGGTCTCCTTCTGCCAGTCCAGCAGCTGCCGCAGCCAGGCCATCTCGTTGACGGCGCCGGCCTTGTCGTCCTTGCGGACCTGCGTCGGGGTGTCGGTGCGGACCTTGGACGCCCCGGCGACGGCGCGCTGCTTGTACTTCCAGTGCGCGGCGATGCCGTACTCGGCCCGCCGGTGCATGTCGAAGGTGCGGATCTGGAGTTCGACGGGCTTGCCGCCGGGACCGATCACCGTGGTGTGCAGCGACTGGTACATGTTGAACTTGGGCATCGCGATGTAGTCCTTGAACCGCCCCGGCACCGGGTTCCACCGCGCGTGGATGGTGCCCAGCGCCGCGTAGCAGTCGCGGACGGTGTCGACCAGGACCCGGATGCCCACCAGGTCGTAGATCTCGGCGAAGTCCCGGCCCCGGACGATCATCTTCTGGTAGACCGAGTAGTAGTGCTTCGGCCGGCCGGTGACGGAGGCGGTGATCCGGGCGCCGCGCAGGTCCGCCTGGACCTGGTCGATGACGGTCGCCAGGTACTCGTCCCGCTTGGGGGCGCGCTCGGCGACCAGCCGGACGATCTCGTCGTACATCTTGGGGTAGAGGATCGCGAAGGCGAGGTCCTCCAGCTCCCACTTGATGGTGTTCATGCCCAGCCGGTGCGCCAGCGGGGCGTAGATCTCCAGCGTCTCGCGGGCCTTCTTCTCCTGCTTCTCCCGCTTGAGGTAGCGCATCGTGCGCATGTTGTGCAGGCGGTCGGCCAGCTTGATCACCAGGACCCGCGGGTCCTTGGCCATCGCCACGACCATCTTGCGGACGGTCTCGGCCTGCGCGGCCTCGCCGAACTTGACCCGGTCGAGCTTGGTGACGCCGTCGACCAGCAAGGCCACCGAGTCGCCGAAGTCCTTGCGCAGGGTCTCCAGGCCGTAGTCGGTGTCCTCGACGGTGTCGTGCAGCAGCCCGGCCATCAGGGTCGGGGCGTCCATGCCGAGCTCGGCGAGGATGGTCGCGACGGCCAGCGGGTGGGTGATGTACGGGTCGCCGCTCTTGCGCTTCTGCCCGCGGTGCCACTTCTCGGCGACGGCGTAGGCGCGCTCGATGTCGCGCAGCAGCGCCGGGTCGGCCTTGGGGTCGTTCGCCCGGATCGAGCGGAACAGCGGCTCCAGGACGGGGTTGAGCACGCTGGAGCGCTGGCCGCCGAGGCGGGCCAGGCGGGCGCGCATGCCGCCGCTGCTGGAGCCGCGGCCGGTGGGCGGGAAGGAACGCGAGGAGGTCGGCGCCGGGCGTGCCGGGGTGGCCCCCGAGGGCGTGGGACGGTCTTCGGGGGCGGCCGCTGCGGCCGTGGGCACAACCTCGTCGGGCAAGGACACTCCTCGGGGCACCGGGGCCGACCCCTGCCGAGGCCCGTGCGGCCGGGCACAACCGGGAGGGGATGAATCTTCATGGTACCGAGCCGGGCGCTCCGGTGTTCATCCGGCCGGGCCCGGAAACGGAAGGACGGCGGTCGGATGATCCGACCGCCGTCCTTCGTCCGGGTCCCGTTCAGGACCCTCAGACCGTGACGAGCGTCTCCAGCGGAGCCCCGTTCAGGTGCCCGGCCAGCCGCTCGCGGCCGTCCAGGAAGCCCAGCTCCATCAGCACCACGACGCCCACCAGCTCGGCGCCGGCCTCCTTCACCAGGTCCAGCGAGGCACCGATGGTCCCGCCGGTGGCCAGCACGTCGTCCACCACCAGCACCCGCTCACCGGGCACGAAGGCGTCGCACTGCACCTCCAGCGTCGCCGAGCCGTACTCCAGCTCGTACGAACGCCGGAACACCTCGCCGGGCAGCTTGCCCTGCTTGCGGATCGGCACGAAGCCGAGCCCGGCCGCGAAGGCCGCCGGGGCCGCCAGCACGAAGCCGCGCGCCTCCAGGCCCACCACCTTGGTCGCCCCGAGCGCCGTCGCCCGGTCCGCCAGCGCCCTGGTCAGGGCGCCGAAGGCCTCGGCGTCGGCGAGCAGCGGCGCGATGTCCTTGAACAGCACACCCGGCTTCGGGTAGTCCGGAACGTCCCGGATCCTGCTGTTCAGGAGCTCGGCCAGTGCGGTGTCGGCGGTGGTCACGGTAGGTGTCCTCACGGTCTGTTTCGGGTCAGCGCTTTCCGGACGGACGGCCCTTGGCGGTACCGGCCGAACGGCCACGCTGACCGACCATACCCGCCGGCTGGTCCTCGCCCGCGGCCTCCTCGTCCGTCGGCGCACCCTCGCCGGCCTCGGCCTTGGCGGCCGCCGCGGCCCGGTGCTGCAGGACCTTCTTGCGCAGCGCCTTCAGGTCCGGCTGCTCCTCCTTGAGCTGCGCCAGCAGCGGGGTGGCGACGCAGATCGAGGAGTAGGCACCGGCCGCGAGGCCGATGAACAGCGCGAGCGAGATGTCGTTCAGGGTGCCGGCGCCCAGGATGCCGCCACCGATGAACAGCAGCGCGGCGACCGGCAGCAGCGCCACCACGGTGGTGTTGAGCGAGCGCACCAGGGTCTGGTTGAGGCCCGCGTTGGCCGCCTCGCTGTAGGTGAGCTTGTTCTGCTTGGTGATCCCCCGGGTGTTCTCCTTCACGGTGTCGAAGACGACGACCGTGTCGTAGAGCGAGTACCCGAGGATGGTCAGGAAGCCGATCACCGTACCGGGGGTGACCTCGAAGCCCACCAGGGCGTACACGCCGATGGTGATCAGGAGGTCGTGGATCAGGGCGACCAGGGCGGCCACCGCCATCCGCCACTCGAAGGCGATCGCCAGGTAGACCGTCACCAGGACCATGAAGATGATCAGGCCGGTGAGTGCCTTCTGGGAGATCTGCTTGCCCCAGCTGGGGCCGATCACCTGGGCCTCGACGGTGTCCAGCGGCACGCTGAGCTTCTGGGAGAGCTCGGAGCGGATCTGGTCCGAGCTCTTCGTCTCATCGGTGCTGACCTGGATGCGGATCTTGCCGTTGTCGCTCGACTGCACCAGCGGGTGCGAGGAGACGACCCCGTTCGCGGTGTCCTGCGCCTGGGAAACCGTCAGCCCCGGCTTGGTCACGGTGTAGACCGAGCCGCCCTTGAACTCGATGCCCAGGTGCAGGCCCATGGCCAGGCCGATCGCCGCGACCAGCACGATCACACCGGAGATCGAGTACCAGAGCTTGCGGCGCCCGACGAAGTCGAAGCTGACCTCGCCCTGGTAGAGCCGGTGGCCCAGATTGGAGAAGCGTGACACGGTGTCAGGCCTCCTTCACGGCGGCAGAGGAGGGGCTACGGCGACGGGTGCTGCGCAGCGGCGGGCGGGCGCCCAGCCGCTTCGGGTCCAGGCCGGACCACGGGTGGCCCTCGGAGAAGAACTTGCGCCGGGCCAGCAGCGTGATCAGCGGCTTGGTGAAGAGGAAGATCACCACCACGTCGAGCGCCGTGGTGAGACCCAGGGTGAAGGCGAAGCCCTGCACCTTGCCGACCGAGACCACGTAGAGCACGGCGGCACAGAGGAAGGACACGAAGTCCGAGACCAGGATGGTGCGCCGGGCGCGCGGCCAGGCCCGCTGGACCGCCGGGCGCAGCGGGGCGCCCTCGCGGACCTCGTCGCGGATGCGCTCGAAGTACACGATGAAGGAGTCGGCGGTGATACCGATCGCGACGATCGCACCGCAGACCGCCGGCAGGTTCAGCGCGAAGCCGATCGCGCCGCCGAGCAGGCTCATGATCGAGTAGGTCAGGGCCGCCGAGACCAGCAGACCGGCGATCGAGACGAGGCCGAGACCGCGGTAGTAGACCAGCGAGTAGGCGACCACCAGCACCATGCCGATGAGGCCGGCGACCAGACCGGCCTTGAGCTGGTCGCTGCCGAGCTGCGGGGAGACGGTGGTGACGTCGCCCTTGCTGAACTCCAGCGGCAGGGCGCCGTAGCTCAGCACGTTGGAGAGGTCCTGCGCCTCGGCCTGCGAGAAGCGGCCGGTGATGACGGCGCTGCCGCCCGGGATCGGGCCGTTGACCTGCGGGTGGGAGACGACCTGGTTGTCCAGCACGATGGCGAACTGGTTGGTCGGCGGGGTCTGGGTGGCCAGCTGGCCGGTGACCTTGGCGAAGGCGTCGGTGCCAGCGTTGTTGAACTGGAGCTGGACCTGCCAGCCGGCACCGGTCTGGGTGTCGAGACCGGCCTGGGCCTTGGAGACGTCCGAGCCCTTCACGGCGGCGGGGCCGAGGGCCAGCTTCTCGTAGTAGCCGTTCTCGGCCTTCTGGGAGCAGGCGACGACGGCCTTGTCATCGGCGCCGGTCTGGGCGGAGCGGACCTCGGGCTTGGAGCAGTCGAGCGCGGCGAAGGCGGCGGACAGCTCCGGCGGCACGGTGCCCTGGGTCATCGCGGCGCTGAGGTCCGCGGCGCTCGGCTGGGTGGCCTGGGCGCTCGGGGCGCCGCTGGCGGGCGGAGCGGTGCCG
>NZ_JAFLNG010001139.1 GCF_017427025.1 Streptomyces sp. FH025 | reverse complement strand
TGAACCCCAGCTCGGCCGGCGGCGACCACGCCGACGTCCACCTGGAGCGCGCCGTGGTCCGCTGGATAGCCGAGCTCGTCGGCTTCCCGCACCCGGCCGGCGGCGGGCTGCTCACCTCCGGCACCTCGATGGCGACCATCGTGTGCCTCGCCGCCGCCCGCAACCGCGCCGCCCGGCTGGCCGGCCGGGACGTCCGCGAGGACGGCCTGGCGGGCCTGCCGCCGCTGGTCGGCTACGTCACCGGCGAGACCCACTCCTGCGTCCGCAAGGCGGCCGAGCTCCTCGGCCTCGGCAGCCGGCACCTGCGCACCGTCGCCACCGGCCCCGACGGCCTCCTGGACGCCGCCGAGCTGCGGTCGGCCGTCGAACGCGACCGCGCGGACGGGCTGCTGCCCTTCCTGGTGGTCGCCTCGGCCGGAACCGTCGGCACCGGCGCGGTCGACGCCTTCGGCCCGATCGCCGACCTGTGCGAGGAACAGGGCCTGTGGCTGCACGTGGACGGCGCGTACGGCGCCTTCGGCCGGCTCGACCCGGCCATCGCGCACCGCTACGCCGGCCTGGAGCGCGCCGACTCGCTCGCCCTCGACCCGCACAAGTGGCTCGGCGTCCCGGTGGACTGCGGCTGCGCGCTGGTCCGCGACACCGACGAGCTGCGCGGCACCTTCAGCCTCGTCCCGTCCTACCTGCGCGACGAGGCGGCCGGCTCGCTCGGCTGGTTCTCCGAGTACGGCACCGAGCAGACCCGCCCGTTCCGCGCCCTCAAGGTCTGGGCCACCATCGCCCACCGCGGCCGCACCGGCCTCGCCCGGGACATCGCCCACTGCACCGCGCTCGCCCGGAGGCTCGGCGAACTCGTCGAAGCCGACGGGGAGTTGGAGCTGCTCGCGGAGGTGCAGACCTCGATCGTCGCGTTCCGCCACCGCGCCCCGGGCCTGGACGAAGCCGCCCTCGACGCCCTCAACCGCGAGCTCCCGGTCGCCGTCCAGCGGCGCGGGCGGGTCTTCGTCACCGGAGCCCGCCTCGGCGAGCGCGAGATGCTCCGCGCCTGCCTGCTCAACGCCGCCACCACCGAGGAGGACCTCCGCCTCCTGCTCGACGAGGTCAAGGCCGCGGCGCGCGAACTGCAGCCGTAACACCCCCGGACGGACCTTAACGGCCGGGTCACGACGGGTTCGTGATCGGGAAACACCGGTCGGGCACGGTGGAGGCCATGGAGCACTCGAAGCCTTCCTTCCACCGTGCCCGCCGCTGGCGCCGCGACACCGTCGAACTCGCCGCCGCCTTCCTCTCCGTCACCGCCGCCGACCTGATCGCGAAGGTCGTCCTGCACGGCTCCGACGGCCCGATCGTCCTCGCCACCTCCGCCCTCGCGCTGCTCGCCGCCACCCTGCTGCACGCCTGGTGGTCCCCGCACGCC
>NZ_JAFLNG010001138.1 GCF_017427025.1 Streptomyces sp. FH025 | reverse complement strand
CGCGCCGATCCGGGTGCGGCTGCTGCGCGACCGGGCGCTGATCTGCGAGGTGTCGGACGGCAGCAGCACCTCGCCGCACCTGCGGTACGCGGCGACCGAGGACGAGGGCGGGCGCGGGCTGTTCCTGGTCGCGCAGTTCGCGGACCGCTGGGGGACCCGCTACACGGCGACCGGGAAGGTCATCTGGACGGAGCAGCCGCTGGAGTAGGAAGTCGGACGGGCCGACTTCCCGCTCCGCGGGCCCGCTACGAACGGAAGGCGGCCGCCAGCACGTCGACCACCTCGCCGATCACGATCACCGCCGGGGGCTTGACCCCCTCCGCCTCGACCACCGCGGCGACGGTGCCCAGGGTGGCGTCCACCCGGCGCTGGGCGGCGGTGGTGCCCTCCTGGACGATGGCGACCGGCGTGTCGGCCGGGCGGCCGTGCTCGACCAGCTCGGCGGCGATCGCACCGATCTTGTCCACCGCCATCAGCAGCACCAGGGTGCCGCTCATCCCCGCGACGGCCCGCCAGTTGGTCAGCGAGCGCGGGTCGCCCGGGCCGACGTGGCCGGAGATCACGGTGAACTCCTGCGTCAGCCCGCGGTGGGTGACCGGGATGCCGGCCGTCTCCGGGACGCTGATCGAGCTGGAGATCCCGGGCACCACGGTGACCGGGATGCCCGCCTCGGCACAGGCCAGCAGCTCCTCGCCGCCGCGGCCGAAGACGTACGGGTCGCCGCCCTTGAGCCGGACCACGAACCTGCCGGCCGCGGCGTGCTCGATCAGCGCCTGGTTGATCGCGTCCTGGGCCATCTGGCGCCCGTACGGGATCTTGGACGCGTCGATCACCTCGACGTGCTCGGGCAGCTCGGCGAGCAGCTCGCGCGGGGCGAGGCGGTCGGCGACCACCACGTCGGCGTCGGCGAGCAGGCGGCGGCCGCGCACGGTGATCAGGTCCGGGTCGCCGGGGCCGCCGCCGACCAGGGCCACGCCAGCGCCGTGCTCGCGGTACTGGCGGGCGGCCAGCGAGCCGTCCCGCAGGCCTCCGACGATGGCGTCCCGCAGCGCGGCGGAGTGGCGCGGGTCGCCGGTGAGGACGGCGACGGTGGCGCCCGCGTCGCGGCCGCTGGCCGGGGTCCAGGCGGTGGCGGCGGAGGCGTCGTCGCTGCGGGAGCAGAACACCCGCTCGCGCTCGGCCTCGGCGCTGACCTCGGCGTTCACGGCCGGGTCGTCGGTGGCGACCAGCACGTACCAGGCGCCGGCGAGGTCGCCGTCCCGGTACGGGCGCTCGTGCCAGGTCAGCTCGCCCGCGTCGGCCATGGCCTGGACGGCCGGGGTCGTGGACGGCGATATCAGGTGCAGTTCGGCGCCGGAGGCGATCAGGGCGGGCAGCCGCCGCTGCGCGACCTGTCCGCCGCCGACCACGACGACAC
>NZ_JAFLNG010001137.1 GCF_017427025.1 Streptomyces sp. FH025 | reverse complement strand
CGGTCCAGGTGCCGGCCGCGGCCGCCGCCGGCACCTGGACCGGGGCGAGGGAATCGAGGAAGCCGGCGAGATCGCCGAGCACCGGATGGGCGTAGAGATCGGCGACCGAGACACCGCCGTGACGGGCCCGCAGTTCGGAGACCAGACGGGCCGCGGTCAAACTCGAGCCCCCCAGCGCGAAGAAATCGTCACCGGCGCCGGCCGGAGCCGTCCCCAGCACACGCTCCCACTGCCCGGCCAGCCAGCCCGCCGTACCCTCCAGAACCCCGGCACCGGCAGCACCGGCCGCGCCGTGCGGGCCGGCGGCGCCGTGGTCACCGGCAGCGCCGGTGGCGCCGTGCGGGCCGGTGGCGCCGTGGGGGCCGGTGGCGGTGGCGGGCAGGGGCCAGGGCAGAGCAGCCCGGTCCACCTTGCCCGAGGTCCGGGTGGGCAGGGAGTCCACCACGGCCAAAAGGGGCACCAGCGGCGCGGGCAGGCGCTCCAGCAGCAGACGCCGCGCCTCGCCCAGATCCAGGCCCCCACCGGGTGGGGCCACGAGGTAGCCCACCAGCAGGTCCGCGCCGGCCGGGGTCCTGCGCACCGCCGCGGCCGCCGCGCGAACCCGCGGCAGCGCCTGGAGAGCGGCATCGACCTCCCCCAGCTCGACACGGCGCCCGCCCAGCTTGACCTGGTCATCGGCACGGCCCACGAAGACCAGGCCCTCGGGCTCGTTCCGCACCAGATCACCACTGCGATACACCCGCGGGGACACCAGAGCGGGATGAGCGCCGAACTTCTCCGCGTCCTTGGCCTCATCCAGGTAACGGGCCGCTCCGACACCACCGATCAGCAGCTCACCCGTGGCATACCAGGGCACCGGACGGCCCGCCCCGTCGACCACCGCGATCTCCCAGCCGTCCAACGGCACACCGATCCGCACCGGCCCGCCCGGCAGCAGACGCGCCGCGGTGGCCACCACCGTGGTCTCCGTCGGACCGTAGGTGTTCCAGAACTCACGGCCCTCACCGGCCAGACGCTCCACCAACTCGGCCGGACACGCCTCACCACCGACGATGATCAGCCGCACCCGCTCCAGACACCACTCAGGCCACAGCGCCAGCAGCGTCGGCACCGTCGACACCACCGTGACACCCCGCTCCACCAGCCACGGCCCCAGATCCGCGCCGGCCTTCACCAAAGACCGCGGCGCCGGCACCAGACACGCGCCATGACGCCAGGCCAGCCACATCTCCTCACACGAGGCGTCGAACGCCACCGACAGACCCGCCAGAACCCGGTCCCCCGGCCCCAACGGCCGCCCGGCCAGGAAAACACGGGCCTCGGCATCCACGAACGCCGCCGCCGAACGATGCGTGACCGCCACACCCTTGGGCCGCCCCGTGGTCCCGGACGTGAAAATGACCCACGCGTCATCCCCCG
>NZ_JAFLNG010001136.1 GCF_017427025.1 Streptomyces sp. FH025 | reverse complement strand
CGACGTGACGGTCCGTGCACCTTTCCGGCCGCCGGGTCGGCCGGGAAGCGGGCTCGCCCCGGCCGTGCCGCTGTCGGGGAGCGGTGCGGTCAGGCGGCTTCACCGATCGCCGTCACTCCGGTGCCGATGGGTCGAACTTCATTGCCCTGCAAGCTCTTTGGCCTTCCGGAAAGGTGTCAACGGGGCCGTCTCCGGGGAGCGGACGCCACTCGGGGTGAGCGCCGTCCGGGTCGGGCGGAGCCGTCGGAACCCCGGTTTGTTGAATGTTTGTCCAGTCGGTTCCGCTCCTTGTATGAATGGCGCCGGAAGGACATTCCCTCCTGAACGCCCCGTTGCCGGTGGCGCCGCCGCCCAGCCGTGCGGCGAGCCACCGTCGTCGGCATCCACACAGCACCACTTTCAACCGGTCGGAGTCTCCCGTGAGCCAGTCGGGTTCCTCGCCCATGCCCGAAACCCCCGCGCCCGAAGCAGAAATCCACCTGCTCGACCAGGCCGCCCGCGGCGGTGGCAACGACTGCATCGACATCCTCTCCCCGCCGCCCGGAACCGATCCCGAGGACTGCCTCTACGTCGCCCTGCACGTCCACGGTGCGGCCTCCGTCCGACGCGGCGGCGCCAGCACCGTGCTGGCCCCGGGGGACCTGCTGATCAGCACCACCCCGCACCCGGCGGGCCTGTTGCAGGACTCCGAGTGCCGGATGGTTCGCTTCCGCGTCCCCTGCTTCTACCTGGGCGTCCGGCAGAGCGACGTCCGGCGCGCGGGCGGGCTGCTGGCGCGGGGGAACGAGGGGATCGGCTCGCTCGCCTCCCAGTTCCTCCGCACCCTGGCCACTCAGGCGCGGGCCCACCGGGCCCGGCCGGGCCACCACCTCGCGCGCAGCGCCTCCGACATCGTCGCCATCCTGGTGACCGAGCTGCTCGACCGGGAGAGCCCGGAACACCCCACCGGCGTGGCCGAGTTGCTGTCCCGGATCCGCGCCCACATCGAGCAGAACCTCGCCGATCCGGACCTCTCGCCCGAATCGATCGCCCGCTCGCAGCACATCTCGGTGCGCTACCTCCACAAGCTCTTCCAGCAGGACGGGATGACCGTCGGCCAGTGGGTGCGGCGGCGTCGGCTGGACGCCTGCCGCCGGGATCTGGGGCGTCCGTCCCGTCGGCAGACCAGTGTGTCCGCCGTCGCGCACCGCTGGGGATTCGTCAGCCACTCCCACTTCAGCCGGGCGTTCCGGGACGCCTTCGGCGTCTCGCCCCGCGAGTGGCAGGCCTACGCCGCCGGGATCGAGGGCCACAACCCTGCCTCCTGACCCCTCCACCCGGTGCCATCCGAGAGGCCGCCGTGCCCCCACCCGGCCCGCCGTCGTGCTCGTCCACGACGGCTCCGCGGCCTGGCCGGCCTGGCATGGTTCGCGCCCGGCGCCCGCTTGAGCG
>NZ_JAFLNG010001135.1 GCF_017427025.1 Streptomyces sp. FH025 | reverse complement strand
CGGGGGCCCGTTCCAGCAGCTCCTCCAGGCCGATCTTCCGCCTCACTCGACGCTGATCTCTTCGAACACGATGGTCACGGTCTCCGTCGCGGCGCTGGACTCGCCCGCGGTGAGCGTGGGGCCCTCCCAGCGGCTGGCCCAGGCGTTCATGAGCTGGATGCGCCGCAGGGTGGCACCGGTGGTGTCCTTGACCTCGATGGTGAGGTTCTGCCGCGCGGTGTTGATCGCCCCGTTGTTGAGGGTCTCCTTGATCCAGTCCGTGAACGCGCCGCTCTTGTCGAGGCCGCGGGTGATCGTCACCTCGCCGGGCAGCCGGGCGCCGGGCTGCTTGCGGACGATCAGCTTGCCCTCTTGGGTCACCTGCTTGTACTCGACGACGTCCTGATCGACCGTCAGATTGCTGATCTCCTTGACGGACTCGACGTTGTAGCCGCCGAGTTGGACGCCGAAGATATGAGTGGAGAGCGGATCGCCTTCAGCCATGGCGTGCTGTCACCTTCCGATGCGATGAGTGCGAGGTGCGGGGTGCCGACCGGGCCGGTCACTCGTTGACGAGGCTCGTGCTGTCGGAGAACTGGGCCAGCCGGAACACCACGAACTCCGCCGGCTTCACCGGTGCGACCCCGATCTCGCAGATCACCTGTCCGAGGTCGATGGACTCCTGCGGGTTGTTGTCGCGGTCGCACTTGACGTAGAAGGCCTCGGCCGCGGTCTGGCCGAACAGCGACCCGCGCCGCCACTCCTCGGTGAGGAACGCGGTGATGTTCCGGCGGATGCTGGACCACAGCCGGTCGTCGTTGGGCTCGAAGACCACCCACTGGGTCCCCAGGAGGATGGACTCCTCCAGGTAGTTGAAGAGCCGGCGCACGTTCAGGTAGCGCCAGGCCGGGTCGGAGGAGAGGGTGCGCGCGCCCCAGATCCGTATGCCGCGCCCGGGGAAGGCCCGGACGCAGTTGACGCCGATCGGGTTGAGCAGGTCCTGCTCGCCCTTGCTCAGGCGCAGCTCCAGGTCGACCGCGCCGCGGATGACCTCGTTGGCCGGCGCCTTGTGCACTCCGCGCTCGGCGTCGCTGCGCGCCCACACCCCGGCGACGTGCCCGCTCGGCGGGACCAGCACGTTGCGGCCGCTCGCCGGGTCGAACACCTTGATCCACGGGTAGTACAGGGCGGCGTAGCGGGAGTCGAAGCCCGCCTCCTCGTTGCGCCAGGTGCGCATCCGCTGGGCGTTCAGGCCGGGCGGCGGGTCGAGGACGGCGATCCGGTCGCCCATCTGCTCGCAGTGCGACATCACCGCCAGCTGGACGGTCCGCAGGCCCTCGTCGTCGAGGTCGCCGCGCTGGTAGGCGCTCATCAGGTCGGGCACCGCGACCATGGTGATCTCGTCGATCGCCTCCAGGCCGGCGAAGCCGGTGCGGGCCGCGGCGTCGCCGAC
>NZ_JAFLNG010001134.1 GCF_017427025.1 Streptomyces sp. FH025 | reverse complement strand
CGAAGCGCAGCTCCCGCCCCTCCTCCAGCGCGGTGCGCAGGCGGCCGAGCACCTCCTCGCAGCGGGCCCGCCCGGCGGCGTCCGGCCCGCCCCCCACAGCGCCGATCACGGCCAATCGGCGTTCCAGTTCGGCCAGTTGATCGGTACGACCGACGGACTCCGAGGCCGGGGCGGCGCGCCGCAGCAGCGCCACCACTCGGCCGCGCAGCTCCTCCACCGCCGCGCCGAGCGTGGCGTCGGAGGACAGCAGCAGCCGGGTGCGCAGCGCCGACAGCCGGCCGTCCAGGTCGAACAGCGTCTCCGGGTCCGCCTGCCCGCGCGCCTCGGTGATCAGGTCGGCCACCTCCCGCAGGCTGCGCGAGACGGCCGCGCGGCGCTGCTCCTCGAAGGCCTCGATCCGCCGGTCGCGCTCGGCGCTCCGCCGGAGGCCGATCGTCTCGGCCCGTCGCCGGGCCCGCTGCCGGGCCTCGACGATCCGCTCCTGGTCCCGGCGCTCCCGGGCCGCCCGCTCGGCGGCCCGCTGGGCCGCCAACCGGGCCCGCTCCCGGGCCCTGGCCTCCTCCCGGCGTCGCCGCTCGGCCAGCTGCGCCCGCCGCCGCGCCGCCTGCGCGGCCTGGACCGCGGCGCCCACGCCGACCGCGCTGTACATGGGTGATCCGCTCATCAGGTCCCCTCCGGGGTGTGCGGTGCGGTTGGGTGGGGTCGGGCCGCCGGCTCGGTGCGCAGCTCGAAGCCGCCGGCCGAGAGCCGGCGCTCCAGCTCGGCCCGGAACCCGGGGACGGCCGGCACGCCGGCCCAGGAGACGGCGCCGTCGAGGCCGACCGAGAGCTGGATGCCGGCACTGCTGTCGGGTTCGGCCGCGACGGCGGCGTAGCGCGGGGTCAGCAGGTGGACGGTCTGGTTGGTGGAGCCGCGCCAGCGCAGGTCGGCGTGGCGCGCGGCCACGTACGGGCCGTCCACCAGCACGTCGAGCCGTTCCAGCAGCGCCCGTTGGCCGGGGGTGCCCCGCCGCAGCGCCGCCAGCCGGAAGCCGGAGTAGGCCATCGCCGACAGCTCCGGACGGCGCTCGCGCAGCCCGTCGAGCAGGTCGGCCAGTGCCTCGGCCTGCGCGAACGGCTCGCCGCCGGAGAGCGTGACGCCCTCGATCCCGGGCAGCGCGGCCAGCCAGTCGACCAGCTCGGCGACCGGCCGGCCCGACTCCGCGGGAGCGAACGGCAGGGTCTCCTCGGCCACGCAGCCGCGGCAGCGCAGCGGGCAGCCCTGCACCCAGATCACCGCCCGCTCCCCCGGGCCGAGCACCGTGCACCGGTCCAGGGTGCGGGCGACGGCGAGTGTGCTCCCCTGTGGCACGCTCACCGGCTCCGGTTGCACGCTCACCGGCTCCTCCCCGAACTCCTGGGTGACCGGACCGGGCCCCGGACGGCCGCCCGGGG
>NZ_JAFLNG010001133.1 GCF_017427025.1 Streptomyces sp. FH025 | reverse complement strand
CCGGCGGCCGTCCGGTTCTGTCGGCGCGCCGTGCGCGTTGTGCTCGCCGTACTTGTTGTGCTTGTTGCGCTCGCCGTGCTCGCCGTGCTCGCCGTGCTCGCCGAACTCGCCGTACTCGACCAGGAGTTCGCGCGGGACCACGGCGTGCCCGCGCGGGCCTCGGGGCGGCGTGCTCGGGGACAGCGCGCGGGACAGCAGGGTCAGGGCGGGGACGAGGCCGTCGTTGCGTGCGCTGGTCCTCGCCTCCCGCCAGTGCTCCCGCACCTCGGCCGGAACGGTCATCCGTGTCTCAACTCCCCCGTGTGGAGCGTGCAGTAGGCCAGGAAGTCGCGTTCCCGGTCGTAGTCGGCGACGACCACCGGCCGGTCGCCGCCGTCGACGGTGAGCAGTGCCGCCCAGCTCCCGGTGGCCGGGCGTCCGGCCACCGCTTCGGCCGTCGCTTCGACGGTCGCTTGGGCCGGAGCGCCGCCGCGCGGCGGGAGTTCGGGGCAGTCGGCCAGGCCCGCCCCGGCCACCAGGGCCGCGTCCCGCGGCCACGCCTCGAACAGCTCGGGCCCGGGCCGCCCCTGGGCCAGGCCGTCCAACGGCCGGTCGCCGCCGTCCCAGCGGAGCAGCAGCGCGACCGCCGAGTCGCCGCGGACGGCGGCCGGGGACGGCTCGGCGGGCAGCGGGAACGGCTGGGTGCCCTGGTCCACGACCAGCAGCAGCAGCCGCGACCAGCCGCACCGTCGGGCGTACTCCACGGCCACCCGCAGGGCGCTGAACGGCGCCAGGCCGCCCTGGTCGGACAGTGCGAAGGCGAGCGGCTCGCCCGGCAGCCGCCGTTTGACGCAGGAGGCGACCAGCTCGGTGTGCTCGAAGTCCGGGGCGGCGTAGGCGACCACCACCACCTCGGGGGCCTCCTCGGCGCTCAGCGGCCCGAGCGCGTCCAGCGCGCCGTAGGCCAGCTCCACCGAGGTGCGCCGCCCCGAGGCGGCGAACTGCTCACGGTCGAAGGACGCCCCGTAGAGCGCCCCGAGCTCCTGGTAGAACTCCTCCCGCGCGTCTCCCGGCCGGTACGGCTCGCCCGGCCCCGGCGGGGTGTGCACGGCGGCCCGGACGAGCCGGGGCAGCGCCGCGGGGCCGGCCGGGTGCGGGCGCCGTACCGGCGCGGTCGCGCGGAACATGCTCAGGCGCTCGCTTCCGCGGCGACGAATCCGGCCAGCGAGCCCACGGTCTCGAAGTGGGTCATGTCCAGCTCGTCGGCGTCGAACTGCACGTCGAGGATCTCCTCGATGGTGATGAGCAGTTCGAGCGCGCTGCTGGAGTCCAGGCCCAGCTCGTCGAAGAGGCGGACGTTCTCGTCGGCGCCGGAGACGTCCTTGTTGAGGACCTCCGACAGGCCCTTGCGGACGGCGTCGACGTACTTCGGGTCGGTCGCGGTGTCGCTCATGAGTGT
>NZ_JAFLNG010001132.1 GCF_017427025.1 Streptomyces sp. FH025 | reverse complement strand
CGCTCCGGACTACAGCGCCGGGGGCTACAACTACCAGCAGCCCGGGTACTACCCCGGTGCGCCGGTGCCCGTCGCGCCCAAGCAGCGCAACCCCGTGATGCTGTGGGGTGGGATCATCGGCGGTGTGCTGGCGATCGCCATCGTGATCGGGCTGGTCGTGCTGCTCAAGCCGAAGGACCCGGCCCCCGCGCCGAACGCGAGCGGGGGCACCAGCGCCGGCACCACCAGCGGCGGCACCTCCGGTGACACCACCGACAGCCCGTCCCCGGACAACACCACCCCCGCCAAGACCAACGCCACGTACAACGTCGCGTGGAACTCGGCCAAGCCCGCCAACGCGGACGGCCTGGCGCAGATGCTGGGCATCTGGGGTGCCGACAAGGTGGCCGTCCGAGCCGACAGCACCGGCATCCGGGCGCTCAACCTTTCGGACGGCAAGGAGGCCTGGAACATCCCGGTGCCGGCCGGCAGCAAGGAGCTGTGCACCGCCTCCTACTCGGCCAACTCCAAGGGCATCGCCGCCGTCTCCTTCAACACCGGTGACAGCGACTGCTCCACCGTCGGCGCCGTCGACCTGAACCAGGGCAAGCTGCTCTGGAGCGTCAAGGTCAGCACCGACCGGCTCTCCTCGCCGACGCTCAGCGTCACCGACAAGGTGGTCGCCGTCGGCGGCAACTTCGTCGGCGCGCTGAACATCGACAACGGGCAGCCCGCCTGGCAGTTCCAGCCGCGCGCCAAGGACTGCAGCGTGTACGGCCGCGCCGCCGGCGCCCAGATCGCGGTCAGCGACCGCTGCTACGACACCGGCATCCAGAAGTCGGTGCTCCAGGTCGTGAACGCCGAGAGCGGCAAGGTGGTCAGCCAGCCGATCCCGCTGTCCGGCACCATCGAGCGCGTCGACAAGGTCGTCCAGGACCAGCCGCTGGTGCTGCTGATGGCCAGCGGCCCGAACGGCGACTACATCCTGCCGTTCGACAAGGACAACAAGCCGGGCAACCAGATGTCGGTCAAGGAGCCGGGCTCGGACAGCCTGCGGCTCTCCGGCCAGTCGGACGCCTACACCCAGAACGTCGTGGTCGGGAACACGCTGTACGTGCAGATCACCGGCGCCAAGTCGGGCGTCAACGCGTACGACCTGACCACCGGCAAGCGCATCTGGGCCGTGACCGGCCCCTCGTCGAGCAACGACGTGCGGCTGGTGTCCGGCAGCAAGGACGGCAAGGTCCGGGCCATCGTCAGCCAGGGCTACGACAAGCCGGCCAAGCTGGTGACGCTCTCCCCGACCGACGGTTCGATGAGCGATCTCGGCACCATGGCGATGCCGAACGGCCTGGACATCGGGATGAGCATGTCGGAGTACATCGTCTCCGACGACGGCAGCGCGGTGTACGCCTTCCGCCGCATCAGCAGCTCCACCGACGCTCCGGTCACCAAGTGGA
>NZ_JAFLNG010001131.1 GCF_017427025.1 Streptomyces sp. FH025 | reverse complement strand
CGAACTCCTCGACCCGCACAAACCCCAGAACCTGCGCGAGGTCCTCAACCGCATCCCCGCCCCGGTCGCCGTCACCTACGGACCGCTCCACCAGCTCGGCTACGCCAACCGCGCCTACCGCGAACTCTTCGGCGAACGCCCCACCGGCCTGCCCGCCGGCGAGGCCCTCCCCGAACTCGACACCATGGGCGTCCTGCCCCTGATGGACCAGGTCATCCGCGGCGGCCGCCCCCGCAGCGTCAAGGCCCGCTGCATCCTCGGCCTCACCGGCAACCGCTACTACAACGTCTCCTGCGTCCCGCTCGGCAACGGCGACACCTGCGACACCCGTGACGCCCCCGTCGAGGGCCCGCCCGCCGGAGTCCTGATCTTCGCCGCCGAAGTCACCGACCAGGTCCTCGCCGCCGCGCGCCTGCGCGAAGCCGAACGCCGCCAGCGCGAGGCCGCCGTCACCCTCCAGCGCAGTCTGCTCCCGCAGAAACTCGACCAGCCGGCCGACCTGCGGGTCGCCGCCACGTACCAGCCGGGCGGTGCGGAGGCCGCCGTCGGCGGCGACTGGTACGACGTGATCGCCATCGGTGGCGGACGCACCGCCCTCGTCATCGGCGACGTCATGGGCCGCGGCCTGCGCGCCGCCGCCGTGATGGGCCAGCTGCGCACCGCCGTCCGGGCCTACGCCCGCCTCGACCTGCCCCCGCACGAAGTGATGCGCCTGCTCGACGGCCTCGCCATGGAGATCGACGCCAACCAGATCGCCACCTGCACCTACGCCGTCTGGGACCCGGGGCGCCGCACCCTCTCCTACGCCTCGGCCGGCCACCTCCCCATGCTGCTGCGCTGCCCCGACGGCACCATCCTGCGCAGCGAGGAACAGAACGGCCCCCCGCTGGGCACTGGCGACGGCCTGCACGTCTCCCACACCCTGCGCCTGCTCCCCGGCACGACCGGCGTCCTCTATACGGACGGCCTGGTCGAACGCCGCGACGAGGACATCGACCAGGGCCTCGACCTCCTGGCCCGCACCCTGACCGGCGCCATCGGGGCCCCCGAGGTGATCTGTGCGCGGCTGCTCCGAGCGATGGGAGTGACCTCGGAGCACGACGACGACGTCGCCGTCCTGGCCTTCCAGCTGCCCGCCGAGGAGGCCGAGGAGACCGTGCGGGCGGCGCTTGACTCGGCCACCCCAGAGGTCTAGTGTTCTTCGAGCTGCCTGGCAGGGAGCACCGGACACGCATCTGCGCGGACGGCCCCGGGGCAGCCAATCCTCTGAAACACCACTTCCCGGTTCGTGCCGGTCGCTTTCGCTTTCTCGCGTTGCGGCTCGGTGCCTATTCGGCGTGCGCGTTTTATCGGATTGCGGCTGGATTCGCTTTTCGGAGCGGGGATCGGCTAGAGTTTGAAACGTCGGACGGGGCGTCAAACCCCGGAAGACACCGGCG
>NZ_JAFLNG010001130.1 GCF_017427025.1 Streptomyces sp. FH025 | reverse complement strand
GAATCAGGCCGCCGGGGCCGGGAAGGTCGGGTACTCGACGCCCGAGATGTACTGCACGACCCGGACGACCTGGCACGAGTAGCCGAACTCGTTGTCGTACCACAGGTAGAGGATCGCGTTGTCCCCGTCGACCTTGGTCGCGCCGGCGTCCACGATGGAGGCGTGGCGCGAGCCGATGAAGTCGCTGGAGACCGCGTCGGGCGAGTCGGTGAAGTCGATCTGGCGCTTCAGCGGCGAGGTCAGCGAGATGTCGCGCAGGTAGTCGAGGACCTCGTCGCGGTTGGTCTCGCGCTTCAGCTGCAGGTTGAGGATCGCGATGGAGACGTCCGGCACCGGCACGCGGATCGAGCTGCCGGTGATCTTCGCCTGGAGGTCCGGCAGGGCCTTGGCGACGGCCGAGGCGGCGCCGGTCTCGGTGATCACCATGTTGAGCGGTGCCGAGCGGCCGCGACGGTCGGCCTTGTGGTAGTTGTCCAGCAGGTTCTGGTCGTTGGTGAACGAGTGGACGGTCTCCACGTGGCCGCGCAGCACGCCGTACTCGTCCTCCATCGCCTTCAGCGGCGGGACGATGGCGTTGGTGGTGCAGGAGGCGCAGGAGATGATCTGCTCGTCCGGCTTGATCATGTCGTGGTTGACGCCGTGCACGATGTTGGGGACGTCGCCCTTGCCCGGGGCGGTCAGCACGACCTTGGCGATGCCGGGGCGCAGGTGCTTGGACAGGCCCTCGCGGTCACGCCACTTGCCGGTGTTGTCGATCAGGATCGCGTCCTTGATCCCGTACTCCGTGTAGTCGACCTCGCTCGGGTCGTTGGAGTAGATCACCGTGATCTCGTTGCCGTTGACGACGAGCTTGTTGTTCGCCTCGTCGACGGTGATGGTGCCCTGGAACTGGCCGTGGATCGAGTCCCGGCGCAGCAGCGAGGCACGCTTCACCAGGTCGTCGTCACCGCCGCCGCGCACGACGATGGCCTTCAGCCGCAGGCCGTTGCCGGAGGCCTTCTCGATCAGCAGGCGGGCGACCAGGCGGCCGATGCGGCCGAACCCGTACAGCACGACGTCCTGCGCGGACCGGCGCTCCAGCTTGTTCTCACCGGTGGCGCCGACGACGGCCCGGGCGGTGAACTCCTCCACCGACAGGCCCCGGTCGTCCGCCCGGTAGGTCGAGGCGAGCATCCCGAGGTCGATCTGCGAGGGGCCGAGGTCCAGGGTGGTCAGCGCCTGCAGGAACGGCATGGTCTCGGTGACCGAGAGCTCCTCGCCGGCTATCTGCCGGGCGAAGCGGTGCGTCTTGAGGATGCTGACCACCGACTTGTTCACCAGGGACCGACTGTGGAGCAGGACGGTGACGTCCTTCTCCCGGTGCAGCCGCCCGATGATCGGGATCATCGACTCCGCGATCTCCTCGCGGTTCTTCCAGTCCGTGAACACGTCGTCGTTGACAGTCACAAGTCCATCTTTC
>NZ_JAFLNG010000113.1 GCF_017427025.1 Streptomyces sp. FH025 | reverse complement strand
GCTGAACCCCAAGTACCTCTTCGACACCTTCGTCATCGGCGCCAGCAATCGCTTCGCGCACGCGGCGGCGGTGGCGGTCGCCGAGGCCCCGGCCAAGGCGTACAACCCGCTCTTCATCTACGGCGAGTCCGGGCTGGGCAAGACCCACCTGCTGCACGCCATCGGGCACTACTCGCGCAGCCTCTTCCCGGGCACCCGGGTGCGCTACGTGTCCTCGGAGGAGTTCACCAACGAGTTCATCAACTCGATCCGGGACGGCAAGGCGGACACCTTCCGCCGCCGCTACCGGGACATGGACATCCTGCTCGTGGACGACGTCCAGTTCCTCGCGAGCAAGGAGTCCACGCAGGAGGAGTTCTTCCACACCTTCAACACCCTGCACAACGCGAACAAGCAGATCGTCCTCTCCTCGGACCGGCCGCCCAAGCTGCTGACCACGCTGGAGGACCGGCTGCGCAACCGCTTCGAGTGGGGGCTGATCACCGACGTCACCCCGCCGGAGCTGGAGACCAGGATCGCGATCCTGCGCAAGAAGGCGATCCAGGAGCAACTCAACGCTCCCGCCGACGTGTTGGAGTTCATCGCGTCCCGAATCACCCGCAACATCCGGGAGTTGGAGGGCGCGCTCATCCGGGTCACCGCCTTCGCCAACCTCAACCGGGCGCCGGTGGACCTGGAGTTGGCCGGGATCGTCCTCAAGGACCTGATCCCGGGCGGGGACGAGGACGCCGGCCCGGAGATCACCGCGCAGGTCATCATGCAGCAGACCGCCGCGTACTTCGGCCTGAGCGTGGACGACCTCTGCGGATCCTCGCGCAGCCGCGTGCTGGTGACGGCCCGCCAGATCGCGATGTACCTGTGCCGGGAGCTCACCGACCTCTCGCTGCCGAAGATCGGCGCGCAGTTCGGCGGGCGCGACCACACCACCGTGATGCACGCGGACCGCAAGATCCGCTCGCTGATGGCCGAGCGGCGCTCGATCTACAACCAGGTCACCGAACTGACCAACCGCATCAAGAGCTAGCCGCCGCTGCGCGGTGCGGCCCGGAGGGCGTCAGGAGCGATCCTGACGCCCTTTTCGCGCATCCACAGGTGTGTACGGCGCCGCGGCTGGGCAGGGATGCCCTCGACGGACGTTCCGCCAGTCCACAGCCCGCGCCGAACAACTGACCGGTGATTCGAAACCCGGAGGCGCGCAAGGCCGTTGTCCACAGGACGGGCCCCCTTCCCACAGTCCACAGGCCGTGGAGCCCGGAGTTATCCAGAATTCGTCCACAGGCTCGTCGCCGCTACGCTCTTCCGCGCAGGTCAGGTGCCTGTGGACTTGTGCACAACGGTTATCCACAGGGTGTGGACAATTGAGGGGCCGCCAGTGGGCCGTCCGGGTTATCCACCGGTTGTCCCCAGGGCGCGGGCGGTTATCCCCAGGTTGTCCACAGCATGATCCACAGTTCGACAACCGTGAGCTGGCGTTCATGCCCTGGTGTGAAAGGCGTCACGAAAAGTTGACCGGCGCCCGTGGATAACCGGGCCCGGATCTGGGGACAGCCCTGGGGATAACCTGTGGATACCCAGCGTGCCCTGTGGGTAACGCTCGGCTGTCCACAGCGGGGCCTGTCCGTCCACAGCCTCCGTCCACACCCACTGTGGACAAAAATCGGGCCTTGACCTGCGGAAACGGGGTTATCCACGGTTTCCACAGGCCCTACTACTACCGCTACACAGATAGAGCTCGGACTTGCTTTCCAAGTGGGTGGGCCCGAAATCTGTGGACAACCGCGCCCCGACATCTGTTCGACTTGCTTCCGCCCGTCTGCCCCGTCTGTCGGCGGAGTACGTCAGACTGTCCTTGGCAGCTGGAAGCGGAGTGGCAGAGCTCGGCGGACAGCGGAACCGACGATCAAGACCAGACGAACCAGAGTGCGAGCGGGAGCGCTCGATCCAGGAGGCGGTTACCGGTGAAGTTCCGGGTGGAGCGTGACGTCCTCGCGGAGGCGGTGGCCTGGGCTGCCCGCAGCCTCCCGGCACGGCCGCCGGTGCCGGTGCTGGCCGGCCTGCTGCTGACGGCGCAGGACGGCAGCCTGGCGCTGTCCGGCTTCGACTACGAGGTCTCGGCCCGGGTCGAGCTGGAGGCGGACATCGAGGAGGCCGGCACCGTCCTGGTCTCCGGTCGACTGCTCAACGACATCTCGCGCAACCTTCCCAACAGGCCTGTGGAGATCTCCACCGACGGCCAGCGGGTCAGCGTGGTCTGCGGCAGCTCCCGCTTCACCCTCCCCACCCTGCCCGTGGACGAGTACCCGGCGCTGCCCCAGATGCCGACCGCCACCGGCACCGTCTCCGGGGACGTCTTCGCCTCCGCAGTCAGCCAGGCCGCGGTCGCCGCCGGCCGTGACGACACCCTGCCGGTGCTCACCGGTGTCCGGGTCGAGATCGAGGGCGACCGGATCACCCTGGCCGCCACCGACCGCTACCGCTTCGCCGTCCGCGAGCTGCTGTGGAAGCCCGAGCAGTCGGACATCTCCGCGGTCGCCCTGGTGCCCGCCAAGACCCTCCAGGACATCGCCAAGTCCCTGGGCAGCGGCGACAACGTCTCGATCGCGCTGTCCTCGGGCGGCGCGGGCGAGGGCCTGATCGGTTTCGAGGGCGCCGGCCGCCGGACCACCACCCGGCTGCTGGAGGGCGAGTTCCCCAAGTTCCGCAGCCTCTTCCCGACCGAGTTCAACGCGGTCGCGGCGATCCAGACCCAGCCGTTCCTGGAGGCGCTCAAGCGCGTCTCGCTGGTCGCTGAGCGCAACACCCCGGTCCGGCTCAACTTCGAGGAGGGCGTGCTGACCCTCGAGGCCGGTTCGGGCGACGACGCCCAGGCCACCGAGCGGATCGAGGCCTCCCTGGAGGGCGACGCCATCTCGATCGCCTTCAACCCGGGCTACCTGGAGGAGGGCCTCAAGGCCATCGACTCCCCCTTCGCCCAGCTGAGCTTCACCACCCCGACCAAGCCGGCCCTGCTCAGCGGCAAGGTCTCGGTGGACGCCGAGGAGGACAAGGCGTACCAGTACCTGATCATGCCGGTCCGCCTCTCCGGCTGAGCCACCGGCGCTGAGCCCATCAGCTCCGTTACCCACAGGCTGTGCACACCCGCTGTGCACAGCCTGTGGACGTCTCCCTCCGGTCGGCCTGACCAGCGGGAGTCCGCCGCCGCCGGAAGCGTAGGCTCGGGGAATGCGGCAACGGCGCCGCCGCCAGCACGTCCCCACAGTAAGGATTTGGTCATGGAGCTCGGCCTCATCGGTCTCGGCAAGATGGGCGGCAACATGCGCGAGCGGATCCGCCGCGCCGGCCACACCGTCGTCGGCTACGACCGCAACCCGGAGATCTCCGACGTCGAGAGCCTGCAGGAGCTCGTCACCAAGCTCCAGGGCCCCCGCGTGATCTGGGTGATGGTCCCGGCCGGTGCCGCCACCCAGGCGACCGTCGACGAGCTCGCGGAGCTGCTCTCCCCCGGTGACGTCGTCGTCGACGGCGGCAACTCCCGCTGGACCGACGACGTCAAGCACGCCGAGGCGCTGGCCGCCAAGGGCATCGGCTTCGTCGACTGCGGCGTCTCCGGCGGCGTCTGGGGCCTGGAGAACGGCTACGCGCTGATGTACGGCGGCGACGCCGAGCACGTCGCCAAGGTCCAGCCGATCTTCCAGGCGCTCAAGCCCGAGGGCGAGTTCGGCAACGTGCACGCGGGCGCGGTCGGCGCCGGCCACTTCGCCAAGATGGTCCACAACGGCATCGAGTACGCGATGATGCAGGCCTTCGCCGAGGGCTGGGAGCTGCTGGAGGCCGCCCCCGAGGTCACCGACGTGCGCGAGGTCTTCCGCAGCTGGCAGGAAGGCACCGTCATCCGCTCCTGGCTGCTGGACCTGGCCGTCAACGCCCTGGACGAGGACGAGCACCTGGACAAGCTGCGCGGCTGGGCCGCCGACTCCGGCGAGGGCCGCTGGACCGTCGAGGCCGCGATCGACCACGCCGTGCCGCTGCCGGCGATCACCGCCTCGCTGTTCGCCCGCTTCGCCTCCCGCCAGGAGGACTCGCCGCAGATGAAGATGATCGCCGCGCTGCGCAACCAGTTCGGCGGCCACGCGGTCGAGTCCAAGTAACCAGCAGGTTCTCCACAAGAAGGCGGGCGCAGTCCACAGCCATGCACGTCGCGCACCTGTCGCTCGCCGACTTCCGGTCGTACGCCCGGGCCGAGGTTCCCCTCGACCCGGGCGTGACGGCCTTCGTGGGGCCCAACGGCCAGGGCAAGACCAACCTGGTCGAGGCGATCGGCTACGTCGCCACCCTGGGCAGTCACCGGGTCGCCACCGACGCCCCGCTGATCCGGCTGGGCGCCGAGCGGGCGGTGATCCGCACCTCGGTGGTGGACCGCGGCCGCTCCACCCTGATCGAGCTGGAGCTGACCCCGGGCAAGGCCAACCGGGCCCGGATCAACCGCTCCGACAACGTCCGCCCGCGCGACGTGCTGGGCCTGCTGCGCACCGTGCTGTTCGCCCCCGAGGACCTCAGCCTGGTCAAGGGCGACCCGGGCGAGCGCCGGCGCTTCCTGGACGAGCTGCTGACCGCCCGTGCGCCCCGGCTGGCCGGGGTCCGGCAGGACTACGAGCGGGTCCTCAAGCAGCGCAACGCCCTGCTGAAGACCGCCGCGATGGCCCGACGGGCCGGCGGCGGCAAGGGCGCGGACCTGTCCACCCTGGAGGTCTGGGACGGCCATCTGGCCCGGGCCGGAGCCGAGTTGACGGCCTTCCGGATCCAGCTGGTGGCCGCCCTGCAACCGCTGGTGACGGCCGCCTACGGGCAGCTGGCCCCCGGGGGCGGCGAGACCTCCCTGGAGTACCGCAGCTCCTTCGAGGGCGAGCTGCCGACCAGCCGCGAGCAGGCCGAGGAGCAGTTGCTGGACGCGCTGCGGGCGGTCCGCAAGCAGGAGGTCGAGCGCGGGATCACCCTGGTCGGCCCGCACCGCGACGAGCTGGTGCTCAAGCTCGGCCCGCTGCCCGCCAAGGGCTACGCCAGCCACGGCGAGTCCTGGTCGTTCGCGCTCGCGCTGCGGCTGGCCTCGTACGAGCTGCTGCGGGCGGACGGCGGCGAGCCGGTGCTGATCCTGGACGACGTGTTCGCCGAGCTGGACGCCGCCCGGCGGGACCGGTTGGCCGAGCTGGTCGCCCACGGCGAGCAGGTGCTGGTGACCGCGGCGGTGGCCGAGGACGTCCCGAAGGCGCTGTCCGGCGCCCGGTTCGCGGTCTCCGACGGCGCGGTCCAGCGTATCGACGCCTGATCCTTCGTACCTCCACCACCGGCACGGCCCGCGGCGCGGGCAGGTGCCGCCGTCCGGCGTTCCCGCGCTCCCGTAGGCTGGACGGCTCATCGGTTGTCCACAGGCTGGGGAAAGGAGATCGCCGTGAGCGAGCCGGCGGAGAACTCCCCCCGCACCGGAGGTCCCGACGCCCCCGCGCCCACCGGTGCCGACCTCGCCCGGTCCGCCCTGCGGGCCGCCCGCGCCCAGGCCCGTCAGCGCGGCGAGCAGGTCCAGCAGAAGCGCGAGGCGCGGCGGCACGGTCTGCGCAGCGGGGCCCGCTCGGACGGCCGCGACCCGGTCCCGCTGGGGGCGGCGCTGAACCGGCTGCTGACCGAGCGCGGCTGGGAGTCCTCGGCCGCGGTCGGCGGGGTGATGGGCCGCTGGCCGCAGATCGTCGGTCCGGACATCGCCGCCCACTGCCACCCCTCCTCCTACGACGAGGCCGCCGCAGTGCTCACCGTGCAGTGCGACTCCACCGCCTGGGCCACTCAACTTCGCTGGCTGGCACGGCAGTTGGTGGCACGTCTGAACCACGAGCTGGGCCACGGCACGGTCAGGACCATCAAGGTGCTCGGCCCGGCGGCGCCCGCCCGCGGCTACGGCCGGCTGCGCGCGCCGGGCAGCAAGGGCCCCGGCGACACCTGGGGCTGACCCGGCCGGCCCGGCCGAGATCGGACGGCGATCTTCCGGAACCCCTGACGGCCCTTCCAGGCGCTCCGAGCCCCCCTGTCGAGTATCGGGACATGTGCAGAGGGGATTCAGGGCGGCATATCTGCCTTCAAGGGCTGCCAAACGCCCATCTATGTCAGTCGTACCGGTAGACTGAGAGCCAAACACTGTTGCTAGTGGCAACCGAGTCGAAACGCCGTGGTCGCACGCCCGCCCGCACGGGGAGGGAATGCGGCCCGCGCTGTGCCAGAGAGGGCGCTTCGTGGCCGATTCCGGCAACCCCAGCCAGACCCCAGACCAGACCGACCAGGCTTCCTACACCGGTAGCAACATCCAGGTGCTGGAAGGCCTCGACGCCGTCCGCAAGCGCCCCGGCATGTACATCGGTTCCACAGGCGAGCGCGGCCTGCACCACCTGGTGCAGGAAGTCGTGGACAACTCCGTCGACGAGGCGATGGCCGGGTACGCCACCACCATCGACGTCACGATCACGGCCGACGGCGGCATCCGTTGCGTCGACAACGGCCGCGGCATCCCGGTGGACATCGTCCCCGGCCAGGACAAGCCCGCCGTCGAGGTCGTGCTCACCGTCCTGCACGCGGGCGGCAAGTTCGGCGGCGGCGGCTACGCCGTCTCCGGCGGTCTGCACGGCGTGGGTGTCTCCGTGGTGAACGCGCTGTCCACCCGGCTCTCGGTGGAGATCCACAAGGACGGCCACATCTGGACCCAGGACTACAAGATGGGCGCGCCGACCGCCGCCCTGGTCAAGGGCGCGGAGACCGACCGCACAGGCACCACGGTGACCTTCTGGGCCGACGCCGACATCTTCGAGACCACGGTCTACTCCTTCGAGACCCTCTCCCGGCGCTTCCAGGAGATGGCCTTCCTCAACAAGGGCCTGTCGATCTCGCTGACCGACGAGCGCCCCGAGCACGTGGACGAGGAGGGCAAGCCGCTCTCCGTCACCTACAAGTACGACGGCGGCATCGCCGACTTCGTCGCCCACCTCAACTCCCGCAAGGGCGAGGTCATCCACCCCTCGGTGATCGACTTCGAGGCGGAGGACAAGGACAAGGCGATCTCGGTGGAGATCGCGATGCAGTGGAACTCCTCGTACACCGAGGGGGTCTACAGCTTCGCCAACACCATCCACACCCACGGCGGCGGTACCCACGAGGAGGGCTTCCGCGCCGCGCTGACCGGCCTGGTCAACCGCTACGCGCGGGACAAGAAGCTGCTCCGCGAGAAGGACGACAACCTCTCCGGCGAGGACATCCGCGAGGGTCTGACCGCGATCATCTCGGTCAAGCTCGGCGAGCCGCAGTTCGAGGGCCAGACCAAGGACAAGCTCGGCAACACCGAGGCGAAGACCTTCGTCCAGAAGGTCGTCAACGAGCACCTCAACGACTGGCTGGACCGCAACCCCAACGAGGCTTCGGACATCATCCGCAAGTCCATCCAGGCCGCCACCGCGCGCGTCGCCGCCCGCAAGGCCCGCGACCTCACCCGCCGCAAGGGCCTGCTGGAGTCCGCCTCGCTGCCGGGCAAGCTGTCCGACTGTCAGTCCAAGGACCCGTCCGAGTGCGAGATCTTCATCGTCGAGGGTGACTCCGCAGGCGGCTCGGCCAAGCAGGGCCGCGACCCGCGCACCCAGGCCATCCTGCCGATCCGCGGCAAGATCCTGAACGTCGAGAAGGCCCGGATCGACAAGGTGCTGCAGAACACCGAGGTCCAGGCGCTGATCTCGGCCTTCGGCTGCGGCATCCAGGAGGACTACGACGAGTCCAAGCTGCGGTACCACAAGATCGTCCTGATGGCCGACGCCGACGTCGACGGTCAGCACATCCGCACCCTGCTGCTGACCCTGCTGTTCCGCTTCATGCGGCCGCTGGTCGAGTCCGGGTACGTCTACCTCGCCATGCCCCCGCTGTACAAGATCAAGTGGGGCAAGGACGACTTCGAGTACGCCTACTCCGACCGCGAGCGCGACGCCCTGGTCGCCGCCGGGGTCGAGGCCGGGCGCCGGCTGCCCAAGGACGACGCGATCCAGCGCTTCAAGGGTCTCGGCGAGATGAACGCCGAGGAACTGCGGGTCACCACCATGGACGCCGAGCACCGGCTGCTGCTCCAGGTCACCCTGGAGGACGCCGCCCGCGCCGACGAGCTGTTCTCCGTGCTGATGGGCGAGGACGTCGAGGCCCGCCGCTCCTTCATCCAGCGCAACGCCAAGGACGTCCGCTTCCTGGACGTGTGACGCCTGCACCCCAGGCCCCGCACGTACCAGTCCGCGTGAAAGGAAACTGACCACCAGTGGTCGACGACAACCGTCCCGAAGGCGAACAGCCCGAGACCCCCGAGGCCGCAGAGGCCACCGCCCAGGCGACCATGCGGATCGAGCCGGTCGAGCTCGAGACCGAGATGCAGCGCTCGTACCTCGACTACGCGATGAGCGTGATCGTCAGCCGTGCGCTCCCCGAGGTCCGCGACGGCCTCAAGCCGGTGCACCGCCGCGTGCTCTACGCGATGTACGACGGCGGGTACCGCCCCGAGAAGGGCTACTACAAGTGCGCCCGCGTCGTCGGCGACGTGATGGGCAACTACCACCCGCACGGTGACACCTCGATCTACGACACCGTGGTCCGCCTGGCCCAGCCGTGGTCGATGCGGATGCCGCTGGTGGACGGCAACGGCAACTTCGGCTCCCCGGGCAACGACCCGGCCGCGGCCATGCGCTACACCGAGTGCAAGATGATGCCGCTGGCCATGGAGATGATGCGCGACATCGACGAGGAGACCGTCGACTTCGCGCCCAACTACGACGGCCGCTCCCAGGAGCCGACCGTCCTGCCGGCCCGCTTCCCCAACCTGCTGGTCAACGGCGCCACCGGCATCGCGGTCGGCATGGCCACCAACATCCCGCCGCACAACCTCCGCGAGGTCGCCTCCGGCGCGCTCTGGTACCTGGAGAACCCGGAGGCCTCCGCCGAGGAGCTGCTGGAGGCCCTGATCGAGCGGATCAAGGGCCCCGACTTCCCCACCGGCGCGCTGATCGTCGGCCGCCGCGGCATCGACGACTACTACCGCACCGGCCGCGGCTCGGTCACCATGCGCGCCGTGGTCGAGGTCGAGGAGATCCAGGGCCGCCAGTGCCTGGTGATCACCGAGCTGCCGTACCAGGTCAACCCGGACAACCTCGCGCTGAAGATCGCCGACCTGGTCAAGGACGGCAAGATCGCCGGCATCGCCGACGTCCGCGACGAGTCCTCGTCCCGCACCGGCACCCGCCTGGTGGTCGTGCTCAAGCGCGACGCGGTCGCCAAGGTCGTGCTCAACAACCTGTACAAGCACACCGAGCTCCAGACCAACTTCGGCGCCAACATGCTGGCCCTGGTCGACGGCGTGCCGCGCACCCTGTCGCTGGACGCCTTCATCCGGCACTGGGTCAACCACCAGGTCGAGGTCATCGTCCGGCGCACCACCTTCCGGCTGCGCAAGGCCGAGGAGCGCGCCCACATCCTGCGCGCGCTGCTGAAGGCCCTGGACCTGATCGACGAGGTCATCGCCCTGATCCGGGCCTCCGCCAGCGCCGACGCCGCCCGCACCGGCCTGATGGGCCTGCTCGACATCGACGAGCTCCAGGCCAACGCCATCCTGGAGATGCAGCTGCGCCGCCTGGCCGCCCTGGAGCGCCAGCGGATCACGGACGAGCACGACGAGCTGCAGCGCAAGATCGACGAGTACAACGCGATCCTGGCCTCGCCGACCCGCCAGCGCGGGATCATCTCGGAGGAGCTCACCGCGATCGTCGAGAAGTACGGCGACGAGCGGCGCTCCACCCTCATCCCCTCCGACGGCGACCTCTCCATCGAGGACCTCATCGCCGAGGAGGACATCGTCGTCACGATCACCCGCGGCGGCTACGTCAAGCGGACCCGCTCCGACCTCTACCGCTCGCAGAAGCGCGGCGGCAAGGGCGTGCGCGGTGCCCAGCTCAAGCAGGACGACATCGTCGACCACTTCTTCGTGACGACGACCCACAACTGGATCCTGTTCTTCACCAACAAGGGCCGGGTCTACCGCGCCAAGGGCTACGAGCTGCCGGACGCCGGGCGCGACGCCCGCGGCCAGCACGTGGCCAACCTGCTGGCCTTCCAGCCGGAGGAGCACATCACCCAGGTGATGGCCGTCCGCACCTACGAGGACAAGCCGTACCTGGTCCTCGCCACCCGGGCCGGCCTGGTGAAGAAGTCCGCGCTGAAGGACTACGACTCCCCGCGCTCCGGCGGCCTGATCGCGATCAACCTGCGCCAGGACGAGGAGGGCCGGGACGACGAGCTGATCGGCGCCGAGCTGGTCTCCGCCGAGGACGACCTGCTGCTGGTCTCCAAGAAGGCCCAGTCGATCCGCTTCACCGCGACCGACGACGCCCTGCGGCCCACCGGCCGCGCCACCTCCGGCGTCAAGGGCATGGCGTTCCGCGAGGACGACGAACTGCTCTCGATGAACGTCGTCCGCCCGGGCACCTACGTCTTCACCGCCACCGACGGCGGGTACGCCAAGCGCACCGGCGTGGACGAGTACCGTGTCCAGGGACGCGGCGGCTACGGCACCAAGGCGGCGAAGATCGTCGAGGGCCGGGGCTCGCTGGTCGGGGCACTCGTGGTCGACGACACCGACGAGATCATGGCGATCACCCTCTCGGGTGGGGTGATCCGCACGAGGGTTTCCGAGGTTCGTGAAACCGGACGTGACACGATGGGCGTCCAACTGATCAACCTCGGGAAGCGCGACGCGGTCGTGGGCATGGCCCGCAACGCGGAGGCCGAGGACGAGGAGACGGCGGAGGACGAGGTCGCGGACACCGAGTCCACCGAGACGGCCGAGGGTACGGGGACGGCGGTCGGCGGAGACGTCGAGGTCTGAACCGAACCGCAGACCGGAGCCGTCGCGTCCAGAGAGTGGGCGCGACGGCACCGGACGCCGACCAGTTCCGGGCAATCCCGCCGGGCGCTGGATGACGAGTGACGGACCAGGGCGGCGCCGCCCTGGTGGGAAGTGCGGGAGGACCAGGTGAGTGGAGCCACGGGTGCTGCGGGGGGATCTTCCGGCGGCCGTCCGGGCGCGCAGCAGGGCGGGGGTTCGTACGGCGTGCCGCAGCCGCCGACCGAGCACCCGGCCGCGTCCACCTCGCTGATGCCACCGGTCGGCGGAGCGGGCCAGAGCGGGACGACGTACGGGGGCCAGAACCCGCCCCCGCCGGGCGGCCAGGCCCCCGGCTCGGGCGGCTTCTCGCAGCCGACCACCTACGCCAAGGGGCAGCCGACCCCGGCCCGGGGCACCCGGACCGGCAACACCCCGCCCGGCGGCACGCCCGTCCCCGGTGCGGCGCGCCGCCCGGCCGCCGCTCCTGCGGCCGGCGGCACCCTCGGTCGGACGCGCAAGGCCCGGCTGCGGGTGACCAAGGTCGACCCGTGGTCGGTGATGAAGGTCAGCTTCCTGCTGTCGCTGGCCGTCGGCATCATCATCATCGTGGCCGCGGCCGTGCTGTGGATGACGCTGGACTCGCTCGGCGTCTTCGACTCGCTGACCAAGACGCTCAAGGACGTCACCGGCGGCGGCGCGGACAACGCCAGCAGCACCCTGAACCTGATGGACTACATCGGCTTCGGCAAGGTGATGATGTTCACCACGCTGATCGCCGTGGTCGACGTCGTGCTGCTGACCGCGCTCTCCACGCTCTCGGCCTTCATCTACAACGCGGCGGCCGGCTTCACCGGCGGCGTCGAGCTGACCCTGGCCGAAGAGGACTGATCATGGCCGGATCCTGACCACCGGTCAGGTCGCCGTCCACGGGCGGAATGTACGGGCCCCGCAGGCTGTTGCAGCCTGCGGGGCCCGTCGGCATTTCGGGTGACAGCCGGTACCCCGCGGCGCGCCGCCCGGAAACGGGCCGTCCGCGGTGGGATTAGCTGGACGCCGCCCGTTCCCGCCCAGGGAGTGCCACAGGCCGCCCCCGGTCCGCTCGACCGGGTCAGCTGAGGTTCCGCAGGACGACTGGACGGAGGCGCGGGGTGGCGAAGCTCGCAGGTCAACTGGTCGAGGCCCTGGACGGGCTGTTGGGGGTCCCGGTACCGCTGCGGGTGCAGGCCTGGGACGGCAGCGTCGCCGGGCCGCCGGGGGCACCCACCGTGGTCCTGCGCAACCGCCGGGCCCTGCGCCGACTGGTCTGGCAGCCGAACGAGCTGGGCCTCGCCCGGGCCTACGTCGCGGGGGACTTGGAGCTCGCCCCCGGCACCGACCTGTACGAGACGCTCTCCGCCGTCGCCCGCTTCGCCGAGCGGCCGGAGATCCGCACCATGGCCCTCGGGCCGCGCGACGTCATCGGCCCCAGGGGCCGCAAGGCGCTGGGCGCCGTCCTGCGGGCCGGGGCGCTCGGCCCGGAGCCCACACCGCCCCCGGAGGAGGTCCGCAGGGCCCAGGGGCGGCTGCACAGCCGCAGCCGGGACCGTGCGGCCATCAGCCACCACTACGACGTCGGCAACGAGTTCTACGGCCTCGTGCTGGGCTCGTCCATGGTGTACTCCTGCGCCTACTGGACGCCCGAGGCGAAGAGCCTGGAGGCCGCCCAGGAGGCCAAGCTCGACCTGATCTGCCGCAAGCTCGGCCTGCGGCCCGGGATGCGGCTGCTGGACGTCGGCTGCGGCTGGGGCTCGCTGCTGCTGCACGCGGCGAAGCACTACGGCGTCACCGCGGTCGGCGTCTCCATCTCCAAGGAGCAGGTCGCCCTGGCCCGCGCGCGGGTCGAGGAGGCCGGCCTCGCCGACCGGGTCGAGGTCCGGCTGCAGGACTACCGGGAGATCGCCGACGGCCCGTTCGACGCGATCTCCAGCGTCGGGATGGCCGAGCACGTCGGCTCCGAGCAGTACCGGGTCTACGCCGAGGGCCTGTACCGGCTGCTGGTGCCCGGCGGCCGGCTGCTCAACCACCAGATCGCCCGCCGCCCGGACATCCCCGGCGAGCCGCACCGCACCAGCTCCTTCATCGACCGCTACGTCTTCCCCGACGGCGAGCTCTCCCCGGTCGGTTCCACCGTGGCCCGGCTGGAGGAGGCCGGTTTCGAGGTCCGGGACGTCGAGTCGCTGCGCGAGCACTACGGGCTGACCCTGCGCGAGTGGGTGGCCAACCTGGAGGCGCACTGGACGGAGGCGGTCAGGCTGGTCGGCCGCGGCCGGGCCAGGGTCTGGCGGCTGTACATGGCCGCCTCGGCGCTCGCCTTCGAGCAGAACCGGATCGGCGTCAACCAGGTCCTCGCCGTCCGCAGCACCGAGGAGGGCTCGGCGGGCCTGCCGCCCACCCGTGAGGAGTGGCTGGTTCGCCCGGCCGCGGGGGTCCCTGCCGCGACCCCCGTGGTGACCGCCGCCGAAACGGATTTGGGAGATTCGCGGTCGGTCCGCTAATCTTTCAGTGCGGCAAGGGCCTATAGCTCAGACGGTTAGAGCGCTTCCCTGATAAGGAAGAGGCCACAGGTTCAAGTCCTGTTAGGCCCACCACCGCGAAGGGCCCGGAGCGATTCGTTCCGGGCCCTTCGACGTTTTCGCGGATCGGCCGGATTCCGGTAGGATCTCCTTCCAGTGCGGGCCTATAGCTCAGACGGTTAGAGCGCTTCCCTGATAAGGAAGAGGCCACAGGTTCAAGTCCTGTTAGGCCCACCGCCACGAAGGGCCCGGAGTGATCCACTCCGGGCCCTTCGACGTTTCCCGGGGTCCCTCGACGTCTCCCGGGCCCCGCGGCCCCCGGCCCCCGGACCGCTCCGGGGTGGCTCCAGGACCGCCTGCCGGCCGGTGTGGACGGGGGCTCCGCCGACGGACCGCGTGCGGACGAACCGCGCGCCAGGAGGTGCGGCGTCAATCATCCGACCGGACCGCAGGGTTGGCCGCGCCGGTGGCTGGTCACGATTGGGATACCGGTGTGTATCATCGGCCGCAAGGGCAGTCTGGCACCCGGCCGCCCGTTCGCGCTCGAAACACATCTGGACTCGTCGGCCCGGTCACTCGGACCGGGAGCACCGGCTCTTGAGTCCACCAACGCAAGAAGGACGAGGTCCCGCGGTGAAGAAGCTCCTCCTGGTCGCCCTGGTCGCCCTCGGCGGCTTCTTTGTCTACCGTCAGGTCCAGGCGGACCGCGCCGAGCAGGACCTGTGGACCGAGGCCACCGACCCGGTTCCGGCCGGTCGCTGAGCCCCGGACGATCTGACGATCGACGGTCTTCGGAGGCGCCCGACCGCGCCTCCCGAACCGGTCGGCCCGGTCGAGTGACCGGACCGGCCGGTTCTTCCAAGGGGATGGCGCTGGGAATGGCGTCGGAACCCGGTACGCTAGTGCCCGTTGGCACGCGCCGTGCCGTCGAGGGGCATTAGCTCAGTTGGTAGAGCGCTGCCTTTGCAAGGCAGATGTCAGGAGTTCGAGTCTCCTATGCTCCACAGCGCCATGAGGGCGGCTGACCTGGAATGACGGGTCGGCCGCCCTCGGTCGTTTCCGGGGCCAGGGCCGTCCGCTAGGGCTGCGGGCGGTCGTCCCCGGTGGACCCGTCCGTGCGGGGCTCGTCCGTGCCGGGCGCGGTGGGCGAGGCGTCGGTGGGCTCGCCGGCGTCCCCGGGGGCGGCGCCGTTCACCGGGGTCGTCGCACCGTGCGGGCCGGCCGCCTGCGGGGCCGGGGGCTCGACCAGCCACTCCGGGTTGCTGTGCCGGCGCCACCACTGCCAGGCGACGATGCCGCCGCCGATCGCCAGTACGCCGGCCACCGCGAGGCCGGTGGCCCAGCTGTTGCACCGCTGCTTGCGGGCGTTCCGGGCGGCGATCTCGCTGATCTCGGCCGAGCTGACGTTGCCGTGCAGGGCGGTCAGCGCGGCGGCGCTGCGGGCCTGGGCCTCCTGGGCGACCGGGGTGACCGCGGCGCGGGCCTGGTCGGCGGCGCGGGCGGCGGACAGGCGGGCCGCCAGAGCGGCCTCCTGGGCCCGGTGGAGGGCCTTCAGGGTGTGCTCCTGGGCCTCGGGCGACAGGCTGGCGAAGGCCTGGCCGAACTGCGGGGCGAGGTGCCGGTCGTACTGGGCGCGGAGATGGTGGGCGGCCTGGGAGGCCTTCGGCCCGAGGGCGTCCAAGGCGGGCCCGAGACGCTGCTTGG
This sequence comes from Streptomyces sp. FH025, assembly GCF_017427025.1. GTDB lineage: Bacteria > Actinomycetota > Actinomycetes > Streptomycetales > Streptomycetaceae > Kitasatospora. Next base: position 137 of record NZ_JAFLNG010000113.1, on the reverse strand, counting down.
CGCCGTCCGCGAACAGCACGGCGGTGTCCCGGGTCCTGGTGGCCGTCTCACGGGCCGAATCCGAAAAGCTCACGAGTCTCTCCTCCTGGGTGGCGTCCTTTATGCACATATCCACCTGAATGCTGATCATGCATCCG
>NZ_JAFLNG010001129.1 GCF_017427025.1 Streptomyces sp. FH025 | reverse complement strand
GTCCCGGCCAGCGCCGCGTACTGCCCCCCGGGCCAGTCGGAGACGATCGCCCCCTGCACCCCGCCGTCCGGGTCCCCGCCCGGAGCGGCCAGCGACACCCGGCCGCGCCCGTAGTTGGAGTACGCCGACGGCCGGCCGTCCCGGTTGACGGCGGTGACGGTCACGACGCCGGGCAGCTCGCCGGGAAGGCGGATGCACTCGGTACCCAGGTAGCGGGTGCCGGCCGGCCCGGAGACCCGGTCGTTGGGGCTGCGCTCGTCGGTCCGGGCGGCCCCGAGGTCCTGTCCGTCGTTGCCGGCCGAGGCGACCACCACCGCGCCCTTGCGCCGGGCGTACCCGGTGGCCCGGCCGACGGCGGCGATCAGCGCCGCCTGGTCGCGGTCCTCGGGGCAGTTGTACTTCCACGGGTCTGCGAAGTAGCTGTTGTTGATCGCCTTGGCCCCGTGGTCGGCCGCCCAGAGCATGCCGCAGACGACGTTCTCCGCGTAGTACTGCCCCAGCGGCCCGAGCAGCCGGACGGCGGCGATCCGCACGCCGGGCGCCACCCCGGTGACGCCGTGTCCGTCCCGGGCCGCGCCGATGATCCCGGCGACGTGGGTGCCGTGCCCGCTCTCCCCCACCCCGGGGTCGGGCCGCCAGGAGCCGGTCCGGGCGTCCGGGCGTCCGTCCGCGCAGGAGGCCGAGGCCTTCGGGTCGACGGCCGCCCGCAGGTCGGGGTGGGTGTCGTCCACGCCCGAGTCCAGCACCGCGACCAGCACCTTGTGCAGCGCCCCGGCGCCCGGCACGCTCCTGGCGACGTCTCCGGCCGGCCCCGGGGCGGCGCCGAGCATGGCGAGGTTCCAGGCCCCGCCCTCCGCGGGGTCGGGCACCGTGACGGTCCCGCCGCTCTGCCCGTCCGAACTCGTGCGCGCCGTTCCCGCGGTGAAGTCCCCCGCGCCCTTGACCGCCCGCGGCGGCCCGACCACCGGGGCGGTCCGGGTCGCGCCCACGGCGGCGATCCCCGGCCTGGCCCGGACCTTGTCCGCGAAGCCGCCGGTCGCGTACGCCAGCACCGCCCCGATCTGCGGGTACTCCTGCACCACCTGCCCGCCCGCCGCCAGGCTCGCCGCCTCGGCCCGGGTGGCACCCGCGGCGTCCTCCTGCTCGGCCAGCACCAGGTAGCTGAGGTAGGCCCGTCCTGGCCCCGACACGTACGGCACGGCACCACCGGCCACGATCGCGGTGAGCAGCATCGCGAGCAGCGCCCGGGCGGGCCCGTGGCGCCCGCGGCGGCGGACCGCGCGGGCGGGACTGCCGGACTGGTGCTGCTGCGCCATCCCACGGTCTCCGCTCGTCGTCCGATGAGGTCACGGTCGTCCGGCCGCACGGTCGTCCAGCCACACAGCCGTCCGACGGCACGGTCGTCCAGCCACACAGCCGTCCAGCCCCACAGCCGTCCGGCCGCACGGTCGTCCGGTCATACGACGTCAGCCGTACAGCCTTGATCA
>NZ_JAFLNG010001128.1 GCF_017427025.1 Streptomyces sp. FH025 | reverse complement strand
CCGGCACCGCCCCGCTCGCCTCGCTCGCCGTCACCCAGACCCCGGGGATGGACGTCGCCAGCTACCAGGGCAACGTCAACTGGTCCTCGGCCGCGGCCAACGGCGCCCAGTTCGCCTACGTCAAGGCCACCGAGGGCACCACCTACACCAACCCGTACTTCGCCCAGCAGTACAACGGCTCCTACAACGCCGGCCTGATCCGCGGCGCCTACCACTTCGCCCTGCCGGACGTCTCCTCCGGCGCGACCCAGGCCAACTGGTTCGTCAACCACGGCGGCGGCTGGTCCGCCGACGGCCAGACCCTGCCGCCCGCCCTCGACATCGAGTACAACCCCTACGGCGCCACCTGCTACGGCCTCAGCCAGAGCGCCATGGTCAGCTGGATCCGCGACTTCAGCAACACCGTCCTGTCGCGCACCGGCCGCTACCCGACCATCTACACCACCACCAACTGGTGGTCCCAGTGCACCGGCAACTACGGCGGCTTCGGCGCCACCAACCCGCTCTGGATAGCCCGGTACTCCTCCACCGTCGGCACCCTGCCCAACGGCTGGAGCTACCAGACCATCTGGCAGTACTCCGACTCCGGCACCTTCCCCGGCGACCAGAACCTGTTCAACGGCGCCGCCGACCGCCTGCGCGCCCTCGCCCTCGGCTGACCCACCGCCACCGGCCCCCGCCCCGCCCCCTCGGGCGCGGGGGCCCACGGCGCCGCTCTCAGCGCGGATCGACCAGCTCCGGGGCGAAGACCGTGCCCAAGGGCTCGGGCCCCACGTACTGCTGGCAGTTGCACGGCCGCGGCTCGTAGCCCAGCGGGCGACGGTCGGCGTCCCAGCCGGTGGGGGCCTCGACCACCTCGTGGCAGCGGCCCTGCCTGTCGTGCTTGGCCAGGTGGTGGGTGCAGCCGCAGACCGGCTCGGGCGGCCGGTTGGCCGCCTCCAGCGCGAGGTGCTGGCGCTGCCTGGCGTCGAGCAGTTCGAGCTTGCGCCTGTGCCGGACCTTCAACGTCCGGCGCAGCGCCCGGCGGGCGGCCGATCCCCCTCCGTAGAGGACGGCCGGCACCAGCCACCACAGGTTCCACAACGAGTTCACTGACGCCCCCCATCGGCACCGACCACCTGGGGTGATCATACGGCTGACCAGCGCGAACAGCGCCCACGCGTCAGCGGACGACCGGCAGGACCTGCTCCGAACCGCGGCCGGTCGCGGCCTCGATGAAGGCCACCGGGTCGGCGACCTCGGCCAGCAGGGCGCGGGTGAAGTGCAGCGCTCCCTCGGCGGGGGCCGGCCCGCCGACGGCTGCGATCAGGTCGAGCAGGTGGACGGTCGCCTCCATCAGCGCCACCTCGCCGAGCGCCCCCACCGTCACACTGCCGAGCATCGGGTGGGCCACCACCGTGGCGGGCGGCAGGTCGGCCAGCCCGGCCAGGGCGGCCGGGCCCTCGACGCCGAACCGGGCGATCAGCGCGGCGGGTTCGGCCGCCTCGGC
>NZ_JAFLNG010001127.1 GCF_017427025.1 Streptomyces sp. FH025 | reverse complement strand
ACCTGAAGCCGTAGTTCTGTCGGAGCCGTCCCGCCGGGAGGGCTCCGACGACCGGCAGAAGCGGCTGTGCGGCCCGCCGACGGCGGGCCGCACAGCCGCTTCCGGCTGGATGCCACGGGTCAGTGACGGCGTCGGCGGGCCCATGTCGTGGCCAGCGTTCCCAGCACCAGCAGCAGACCGCCGCCCACGAACCCGATGTGCTTCGCGCTCAGCGTGCGGTCGCGCCGGCCTTCGCCCGCGGCACCGAGCGGGAGGGGGTGGTGGCTGCCCGTGGAGCTCGGAGTGGGCTGCGCGTCCTGATCGTGTTCCTTTCCCTGGGGCGACGGGGAGCCGGACGGGTCACTCGCGTCGGTGGTCTCACCATCGGACGGATGACCATGGCCACCACGGCCGCCGCCGTCGCGGCCGCCGTCGCGGTCGTCGATGCAGTGGGTGGCCGGGAAGGGGAACTCCCGTCTGTGGTCGTCGAAGGCCTTCACCTCGAAGAGCGGGTGCTCCCAGAAGAAGTCGCGGATCTTCCACTGGTACTGGTTGCTGGTCTGGCTGGGATAGTTCACGTCCAGGTACGAGGTGACGAAGAAGTCGTCCCATGGTTCCGACGGTGACTTCTCGGACGACGCGTTCTCGATGACGAGGGCCTCCGGCCCCTTCGGGCCGTTCTTCAGGATCACCCTGTACTTCGCGTCGATGAGGATGACCCGTTGGGCACTGTGGCAGTCACGCCAGCGATCGCGGTCGTCCCCGTGCCCCTCTCCGCGCCCCTCTCCGTGCCCGTCCCAGTCCTGGAACCAGGTGGAGCCGGACGCGTGCCCTGCGGACGTCTGCGCGGCTTCGGCTGTCGGGGGAGGGGCGAGGGCGATGACCGCACCGGCCAGTGACGCCGCGATCAAGGGACGACGACTCATCGAACGACCTCCATGTGTGGGGGACACAGACGACCGCCAGCTGGGCCATGTATCCGAATCTCATATGAAGTTAAGAAGAGTCAGATCGTCATATCGTGGACATTTGCGGGGAGTCGCGCGCTTGTCACTCAGCCGCAGCAGCCGCTACAGGGCCGTTTCAGCGCCCGGGTCCAGGGTGAACTCGGCGTCGTCGGCGTCGTAGTCGTAGAGCTCGCCGTAGCGGCCCCAGTCGATGGCGGTCTCCAGTTGGCGGCGGGCGTCCTCGGTGTCGAAGCCGGCGCGCAGGAGGTCGAGGAAGAGGTCCTCGCGCAGCCTGTGGTCCTCGGTGGTGGCGAGGGCCTGGACGATGGCGCGGACGAGGGGGGCGCGGCGGGCGGCCTGGCGGGCGAACAGCTGCTTGCTGGTGAGGATGTCGGCGGCGGCGAACTCGCGGCCGGGCGGGGTGATCGCGAAGCGGCCGTCGGTGGTGCGGGCGAGGTCGAGCAGCACGGCGGCGTCGACCAGCGGCAGCAGGTCGTCCACCTCGAAGTTCAGCTCGTCGGCGATCTCGGCCAGGCCGTCGATGAGGTGGGCGATGATCCCGGCGA
>NZ_JAFLNG010001126.1 GCF_017427025.1 Streptomyces sp. FH025 | reverse complement strand
ACGACGTACCCCTTGGTGTTCTTGCGGGTCGAGACGTCGAACGTCTCCGCGACCTCGCCGCCGCGACGGACCAGCAGCCGGAACCGGTCCTCGGGGACGTTCTCGCCCTCCGCGTCGGCGATCTCGACGGACACCTCGCCGCCCGCGCCGGGCAGGGCCGAGAAGAGGAAGCCCGCGATCGCGACGGGCGCGGGCGCGCCGACCGCCGGGGCGGAGGCACCGGCGGCCGCCCGCCGGGCCGGGTCGCCGACCCGCACGACGTAGGCGGAGCCGCCGCCGTTGGCGAAGAAGCCGTACACAGCGTGCGCCAGGTAGGTGCCCTCGGTGAACCCGCCGAACCGCTGCACGTACTGGTCCCAGTTGGTCACCAGCGTGGGCTCGTGGAACGGACCGGTCTCGGCGAAGCCGACGAAGGCGGCGACGGCCGTGCCGACCCCCTCGATCGGACGGGCACCGGACTGGACCTCCTCCACGTACACGCCCGGGGTGAGGTAGGACGGCATTCGCGCTCCTTCGGGTGGGCCGGTCATTCGCCCCCGAGTCTGCTGCGCGGCGTCGTCCGGGGACATGTCCCGAGGTCCCGGACCGGGGGCAGGAACACTGCCCCCGGCGGACACCCCGTCGGGTACTCGCGGGTAACGCCGACGGCGCCGGTCAGGTGTGGGGGGCGTCCCCGAGGACGCCCAGCCACGGCCCGAACTCGCTCTCCAGCACCAGCCGCCCGAGCTTGCGGTACTCGCCGACCACCGCGGCGACCAGCTGCGCCATGCCCAGCGGGGCGCCGGCTCCGGCGGCCAGGTAGGCCGCGGAGACGGCGCAGGCCCGGATGGAACCGCCGGTGAGCTCGAAGTTCCGGGCGCAGAAGTCCAGGTCGAGGTCCTCGCCCCGGGGCAGCCACGGCCCCAGGCAGCGGTCCCACAGCAGGCGCCGCTGCGCCTCGTCGGGCAGCGGGAACTCCGCGATGACGTCCAGCCGCCGGGTGAACGCCTCGTCGAGGTTGGCCCGCAGGTTGGACGTCAGGATCGCGATCCCGTCGAACGACTCCATCCGCTGGAGCAGGTAGGCCGTCTCCAGGTTGGCGTGGCGGTCGTGGGCGTCCTTGACCTGCGAGCGCTTCCCGAACAGCGCGTCCGCCTCGTCGAACAGCAGGACGCCGTTCACCTGCGCGGCCTCGGTGAAGACGCGTTCCAGGTTCTTCTCGGTCTCGCCGATGTACTTGTCCACCACGGTGGACAGGTCCACGACGTACAGCTCCATGCCCAGCTCAGCGGCCACCACCTCGGCGGACATCGTCTTGCCGGTGCCCGACTCCCCCGCGAACAGGGCGATCACCCCGGCCCCCCGGCCGCCGCCGGGCCGCATCCGCCAGCGCCCGAGCACCTGGTCGCGGTGCCGGGCCCGCAGCACCAGCTCGCGCAGCCGGGCGGCGGTGGGGTCGGGCAGCACCAGGTCGGACCAGCCGACGGCGGGTTCGATCCGGCGGGCGAGGCGG
>NZ_JAFLNG010001125.1 GCF_017427025.1 Streptomyces sp. FH025 | reverse complement strand
GCCGCGGACGGCGTGTTCACTGAAGGAGAGGATCTCCACGCCCGCCGCGTCGGCCACCGCGTCGAGCGGCCCGGCGCCGGTGCCCGGGCGGCCGTTCACCTCGGCCCGGTCCTCTCCGACGGTCCAGGTCCACTCCGGGGGCACCGCGTCCAGGTACTCCGCACGGAACAGCCGGTACAGCTCCTCGGCGGTCACCTCGCGTCCGCTGTCGTCCGCGTTCTCCTGCACGACCCGGGCGAACTCGATCTGCAGCCGCCGGGGAAGTTCGAGCCCCTCACCGGTCTGCAGCAGGTAGGCGATCCCGCCCTTGCCGGACTGGCTGTTGACCCGGATGACCGCCTCGTAGTCGCGCCCGAGGTCCGCCGGGTCGATCGGCAGGTACGGCACCGACCAGGGCGCCTGCCGCTCGGGCACGCCCAACTCCGCGGCCGTCTTGGCGTGGTGGGCGAATCCCTTCTTGATGGCGTCCTGGTGGGTGCCCGAGAAGGCGGTGTGCACGAGGTCTCCGGCGTACGGGTGCCGTTCGTGCACCGGCAGCCGGTTGCAGTGTTCGACGGTGCGTCGGATCTCGTCGATGTCGGAGAGGTCGAGCATCGGGTCGACGCCCTGGGTGTGCAGGTTGAGGGCGAGCGTCACCAGGTCGACGTTCCCGGTCCGTTCACCGTTGCCGAACAGGCAGCCCTCGACGCGCTGCGCGCCGGCCAGAACGGCGAGCTCGGCGCAGGCCACGCCCGTGCCGCGGTCGTTGTGCGGGTGGACGGAGAGGATGACGGAGTCCCGGCGTTCGAGGTGGCGGTCCATGTACTCGATCTGGTCGGCGTACACGTTGGGAGTGGCGATCTCGACGGTCGCGGGCAGGTTGTGGATCACCGGCCGGTCGGGGCTCGCGTCCCACAGTTCGCTCAGCCCGTTGCAGACCTCCAGGACGTAGTCCGGTTCGGTCAGGTTGAACACCTCGGGCGAGAACTGGAACCGCACGCCCTCGCGCCCCTCCCCGAGCCGGGCCATCAGGGTGGCCGCCCCGGTGATCAGCGCCCGCAGTTCGGCCCGTTCCTTGCCGAGGACGACCTGCCGCCACAGCGGTGCGGTCGCGGTGTAGAGGTGGACCACGACGTCGGGCAGGCCCGCGACGGACTCGAAGGTGCGCTCGATGAGGTCGGCCCGGGCGGCGGTGAAGACGACGACGGTGACGTCCTCGGGTACGGCGCCCGGGGTGGTGGCGAGTTGGCGGACGAAGTCGAAGTCGGTGCGGCTGGCGGAGGGGTAGCCGACCTCGATCTCCTTGAAGCCCATGGCCAGGAACAGGTCGAACATCCGCCGCTTGCGCGCCGGGTCCATCGGCTCGGCGAGCGCCTGGTTTCCGTCGCGCAGGTCGACGGGCACCCACAGCGGCGCCCGGTCGATCCGCCGGCCGGGCCAACGGCGCATCAGCGCGGGGACGTGCACCCGCTCGTGGGCGGGCCGGTAGCGGTAGGAGGGCATGGCGCCGCCGCGCTGCGG
>NZ_JAFLNG010001124.1 GCF_017427025.1 Streptomyces sp. FH025 | reverse complement strand
CACTGCGGCATCAGCTACGGCCACGGGAGCATCGAGGACGCCTACGCCAACGCCAGGCTCCAGCTCGACTTCGCCAGCGTCACCGGCCACGGCTGGTGGCACGACCTGCCCGAGCGCACCCCGGAGCTGGCGAGCCTGGTCGACTACCACACCGAGGGCTTCGCCCGGCTGGCCCGGCTCTGGGAACACGTCCAGGACGTCACGGCCGCCGTGCACCAGGACGGCCGCTTCGTCACCTTCCAGTCCTTCGAGTGGCACAGCCTCGCGTACGGCGACCACTGCGTGTACTTCGACGGCCCGCGCGGCGAGATCATCCGGGCGGCGAACCTGGAGGAACTGCGCGCCCGGCTGCGCGTGCTCGGCGCCCGGGGCGTACGGACCTGGGCGCTGCCGCACCACATCGGCTACGGCCCGGCCCGCCGCGGCATCGACTGGGCCTCCTACACCGAGGAGTTCTCCCCGGTGGTGGAGATGATGTCGATGCACGGCTGCGCCGAGTCGGACGAGGCTCCCCGCGACTACCTGCACACCATGGGCCCGCGCACCGCCGCCGGAACGGCCGTCCACGGCCTGCGTCTGGGCCACCGCTTCGGGCTGATCGGCTCCACCGACCACCACAGCGCCTTCCCCGGCAGCCACGGGCACGGCCGACTGGCCGTGTGGGCGCCGGAGTTGACCCGCGAAGGAATCTGGAACGCCGTCCAGCGGCGCCGCACCTACGCGATCACCGGCGACCGCATCCTGCTCGCCACCTCCGTCAACGGAGCGCCGATGGGCGCCGAGACCGCCTCCGCCGACCGCCGCCGGATCCACGTCACCGTGCACGGCCGGGACGCCCTCGACCACGTGGAGCTGCTGCGCAACGGCGTGCCGATCCACCGGATCAGCCGCCCCGAACTCCTGGCCGGCACAAGGGACTCGGACGCCTTCACCGGCACCCTGGGCCTCGCCGTCGGCTGGGGCCGGCGCGGCGAACCGGTGCACTGGGACGTCACGCTGCGGGTCGAGGGCGGTCGGCTGCTGGACGTCCAGCCCCGGCTGCGCGGCCCGGAGACGGTGGCCCCGGCCGAGGCCGAGCCGGACACCTACCGGCCGTCCTCGTGGGAGCGCACCGCGCCGGGCGAGGTCCGGCTGCGGACGGTCACCGACGGCAACCCCAACACCGCCACCGACAGCACCCAGGGACTCTCGCTGCGGGTCGAGGGCGACGCGCGCACCCGGCTGGTCGCCGTCGTGAACGGCGTCGAGACCGCCCACGCCGTCGGCGAGCTCCTGGACGGCGCGCGGACCGGATTCACCGGCGGATTCGTCTCCGGCGCCTACCGCTTCGACCGGGCGGTGCCCGACCGGGAGGCGACCGCCGAACTCGATCTGACCGACGAACGCCCAGGCGGCGACGGGGACTTCTACCACGTGCGGGTGCGCCAGCTGAACGACCAGTGGGCCTGGTCCAGCCCGACCTGGGTGGGAGCGGCCGGCTCCTGTCGGTAGGGCCCGCCTC
>NZ_JAFLNG010001123.1 GCF_017427025.1 Streptomyces sp. FH025 | reverse complement strand
CCCCGTTACCTTCTTCGTGGCCCTGAAACGGGGCTCCTGGCCTCCGGGTCCGGCATGACTGTTGCCCCCTGTCGATCGCATGACCTGGGGGGTGGTGTCACCGGGCCCGGAGCACCGTGTGACCGCTGATGAGAGGCCTGACCGGCACCCGGCCGAGCGCAATGCCCGGCCGCTGACGGGTGCCGGGTCTGCGTAACGTGGATGCGCGCGAACGGTGCCGATGGGCGAGGCCGGGACGGTGAACGACCTTCGGGGGGTTCGGTGTTCGACACGAGTGACATCGCGGTCTTCCTCGGCCTGGACGTCGGCAAGGGCGACCACCACGGCCACGGCCTGACCGCAGCGGGAAAGACCGTGTTCGACAAGCGGCTGCCCAACAGCGAACCGAAACTGCGGGCCGTCTTCGACAAGCTCACCGCCAAGTTCGGCCGCGTCCTGGTCATCGTCGACCAGCCGGCCTCGATCGGCGCCCTGCCCCTGGCGGTGGCCCGTGACGCCGGCTGCGAGGTCGCCTACCTGCCCGGCCTGGCGATGCGCCGCATCGCCGACCTCTACCCCGGCGAGGCCAAGACCGACGCCCGCGACGCCCACGTGATCGCGGACGCCGCCCGCACCATGCCCCACACCCTGCGCGCCCTCGAACTCGCCGACGAGACCGCAGCCCAGCTCACCGTCCTGACCGGCTTCGACCAGGACCTCGCCGCCGAGGCCACCCGCACCAGCAACCGCCTGCGCGGTCTTCTCACCCAGTTCCACCCCTCACTCGAACGCGTCCTGGGCCCGCGCCTGGACCACCCCGCCGTCACCCACCTGCTTCAACAGCACGGCTCCCCGGCGGCCCTGCGCAAAGCCGGCCGACGAAGACTCGTGACCCTGATACGCCCCAAGGCCCCGCGCATGGCCGAACGCCTGGTCGACGAGATCTTCGACGCGCTCGACGAGCAGACCGTCGTCGTCCCGGGCACCACCACCCTGGACGTCGTGGTGCCCTCCCTGGCCCGCTCGCTCGCCGCCGTCCACGAACAGCGACGCGCCGTCGAAGCCCAGATCGGCGAACTGCTGGAGGCCCACCCTCTTTCCACGGTCCTGACCTCGATGCCCGGAGTCGGGGTCAGGACCGCCGCCACCCTTCTGGTCACCGTCGGCGACGGCACCAGCTTCCCCACTGCCGCGCACCTGGCCTCCTATGCCGGCCTGGCGCCGGCGACGAAGTCCTCCGGGTCCTCCATCCATGGCGAACACGCCCCGCGGACCGGCAACCGGCTCCTGAAACGGGCCATGTTCCTCTCCGCGTTCGCGGCCCTCCACGACCCCGACTCCCGGGCCTACTACGACCGGCAACGAGACCGCGGCAAGACCCACACCCAGGCCCTCCTCCGCCTCGCCCGCCAACGCATCAGCGTCCTTTTCGCCATGCTCCGAGACGGCACCCTCTACGAGACCCGCACCCCCGAATCCGTGCCAGCATGACCCGCGCAGCCTTGACGAAGGACATAGAGGCACCC
>NZ_JAFLNG010001122.1 GCF_017427025.1 Streptomyces sp. FH025 | reverse complement strand
CCGGCCACCGCGGCGGCCGGGCCCGGCCGGACCGGGGCGCGGCGGTGCCCGGGGAACGGCAAGGCGACCTGGCCGGGGTACTGCTCCCCCCGGCCAGGTTAGGCTCACCTTAGCTGATTGTTCCTCGGCTCTCGCGGGTGGTGCGCCCGTCCGGGGGAGGACCCGCCGTGGGGGTGGAGCCCAGTTGGCGCGCGAGCCAGACCGGCACCCCGCCCAGGGCGTGCACCAGCCGGGCGGCCTCGGCGCGCAGCCGCGAGGCCTCGGCGGGCTCGGACACCTCGGCGAGCGCCGCGAGCGCCGGCGCCACCCCCACCGTGAAGCCGAGTTGCTCGCGCAGCCGCAGCGAGGCGTCGAAGCCCTCCCGGGCGTTGCCGCGGTCCCCGCGGGCGAGCGCCAGGGCGGCCAGGTGCCGCCAGGTGTAGGAGCGCAGCAGTTCGTCCCCGCGCTCTCCCGCGCCCTCGTGCGCCCGGCGGTAGGCGATCCAGGCGGCGCTGCGGTCGCGCAGCAGGTTCTCGGCGACCAGCCCGCGCCGGAAGTCCAGCAGCGGGCGGCCCGGGGCGTCCGGCGGCAGCAGGGCCGAGGTGCGGCCGAGGGCGGCCTGCGCCTCGTCCAGCCGGTCGCGCGGTCCGAGCACGCTGGCCACGTACGCGAGGAAGCCGCGGGCGCAGGCGGCGGCCGCGCGCTGCTCGGTGTCGTCCGCCACCGCCTCGGCCAGCCGTAGCGCCTGCTCCGCCTGGATCCAGTGCGCGGCGGTGAACAGGCTCTGTTCTATGAGGAGTTCGGCCCGCCCGAGGGCGGCCGTCGGATCGTGTTCGGCGGTTGGTCGCAGGAGTTCGGCGGCCTCCTGCCAGCACCCCCGGGACCGCAGTCGCCACACGGTGTCGCCCGGTTCCTCCGCTGCCGCCCGCCCCCGCCCGTTCGGGCCGCTCGGGCCCCATCCGTGCTCCGACAACGCCACCTCCTTGTGTGCGCCATCCAGCAGGGCACGGACCTGCCCCTGAAGCCCTGCCGCCGCGACCTGATCGCACGACGACGGCAGGGCGAAAGGCCCGCGCTGTGGCGGCAATTCAACACGGGGGTGAGCTTGTGCACCAGATCACGAGCGGAGGTTGTTGCTTTTGGTGGAGAAATGATCTAGTGAAGAAGGTTGGCCGTCAGGAGGTCCAGCCGGTCTCCATCAGGGCCTCGGCGGCGCCGTTGGCGGGCTGCGGCACGCCCGCGAGGTCCAGGCTGAACAGGGCGACCAGCAGCTGTTCGCCGCGCACGGTGGCCTGGTGCGAGTACCCGGCGAGGGTGAACATCGCGGCGGCCATCTCCTCCGCGTGCAGGGTCTGGAGCCACAGGCACTCGACCGACTTCACGTCGGCGGGCTCGGTCCAGGTGTCCACCTGGGCGACCATCCGGCTGCCCAGCAGGGTGACCCCCTCGCGCTCCTGGGCCTCGGTCAGCTCCAGGTCGTCGAAGCCGAGCCACTCCAGGTAGCGGGCGGCGGTGAACACCGCGTCCTGCGAGGT
>NZ_JAFLNG010001121.1 GCF_017427025.1 Streptomyces sp. FH025 | reverse complement strand
GCGGGCCGGGGCCGGTCACGAAGCGTGTCGGCGGCGGCCGGAAGGGGCGTCCGCGGCCGGTCGCGGTGCTGGCTACCGGAGGACGAGCAGCTTGGTGCCCGGCACCAGCTTGCGGTTGACGGAGGTCGATTGGACGAACACGGTGTAGGAGGGGTTGTCGCCCGGCTTCACGGTGGCCTCCGCCTGCGGCAGGCCGAGGAGCCGGCGGGCGGCCGGGCCGGAGAACACCCTGCCGGTCATCCGGCCGGTGGCCGGGTCCTTCTCCGCCACGGCGAGCTGCTTGCCGGCCTGGATCTTCTCGCGCTTGGACAGCTCGTAGAAGGCGCAGCCGCTCTTGTACGGGTGCCCGGCGCTGGTGACGAAGTCGCGGATCTGCGTGGGCTGGTCGACCGGGATGAGGATGTACTTGCCGGTGTCCAGGGCGTCGAGGTTGGCCTTGACCTCGGCGGTGCTGAGGTCCTGGCCCATGGCGAACAGGTTCCTGGTGCCGCGTACGCCCTGTTCGCGGCCGCGCAGGAAGCTCGTGGCGGCCGTCTTGACGGTGCCGATGGCCTCTTCGACGCCCTTGCTGGAGTCGGCGTCCCAGATCGCGATGTTGCCCGCGGGGAAGCCGTACTCCTGGGCGGTGCGCTTGGCCAGGGAGTTGGGGACGAGGATCGCCGAGGTCCAGTGGTCGGGGAGGTCGTCCATGGCGTTCTGGATGCGGTCCATCCAGCTGCGCAGGACGGCGGTGCCCCGGCCGGCGTTCATGCGGGTGTGCATCTGGCCGCTCTCCGAGCAGCCGGAGGCGTTCTCCTCGCCGTCGGTGACGACGACCTGGAGGAAGGAGTGCTCGCCGTACCCCTCCCAGATGTTCTTCAGGTCGTCGACGGACTTCACGGCCGCCTCGATCAGCGCCGTCGCGCCGTTGTCGACCTTGTAGAGGCCCCGCAGGGACGGCAGGTGCTTGACGTCCATGTCCCAGACCAGGTTCTGCACCTGGTGGTCGAAGGCGTAGAGGCTGATGCGGGTCTCGTGGCCGAGCCGGTCGGACTCCTCCTGGAGGCCCTTCACGAATTCGTCCACCACGCGGATGAGTTGTGCCTCGTGCTGGCGCATCGAGCCGGATTTGTCGACCACGAGCGAGACGTGGTTGACCTTGTGCTTGATCCTGTTCGCGGACATGGTTCCACCCCTTTTCTCCAACGCCTTTTCGGCGCCTTTTCGGCGTTTCCTCCGGCGTTGTCTCCACACTAGGGCGGGGCACTGACAGGGCGTTCGGCCCGAGCCGCGGCGGCCCACTGCTCTCCACACGTCGCGGCCGGCCCAGGAGCCTGCCGCCTCCGGAAGTACCACCGCAGATTCGCCCGCGCCTGGCTCAGACCGATGATGGCGTCGGGATCGAATGGCCCACGGACACCTGCGTCGCGTCCCCTGCGGGCGTGCCGTCGGCGATGAGGAAGGTCTGGCGCTCGTTGGCGCTGTTGCCGCCGTGGCCGCCGGCGTCGGTGTGGCCGTGGTCGGTGGTGACGACGATC
>NZ_JAFLNG010001120.1 GCF_017427025.1 Streptomyces sp. FH025 | reverse complement strand
CCCGGCCGCCGGTGCCGCCGAGCCGCTCGTCGAACCGGACGAGGGTGAGATCCGGCGGCTGCTCGGCAGCCTCCCGATCGCCCGCCTCCGCGAGGCCGGCCTACTGGACGGCCTGCTCCAACTGGCGACCCCCGTCACCACCCCGACGAGCGCCCCCGGCACCGGTGCCACCACCAGTGGTGAGGGCACCGCCCCCGGCCTGGTCGACCTCGACGACCTCGACGTCGACGCCCTGGTCCGAATGGCCAGCGAAAACCTCGGTTCCTGAAGAGTCCTGGGAGAAGCAACAGCATGAGCACCAACTCGTCGGCCACGTCGTCAGAGGCCGTGGTAGAGGCGCTGCGGAACTCGCTCAAGGAGACCGCACGGCTGCGCCAGCAGAACCAGGAACTGGTCGCCGCCTCGCGCGAGCCGATCGCCATCGTCGGCATGAGCTGCCGCTACCCGGGCGGGGTGAGCTCGCCCGAGGGGCTGTGGGAGCTGCTGGAGAACGGGCGGGACGCGATCACCCCGTTCCCCACCGACCGCGGCTGGGACCTGGAGCGGCTCCAGGACACCGACCCTGACCGCACCGGCACCTCCTACACGCACGAGGGCGGCTTCCTGCACGACGCCGCGCAGTTCGACGCCGAGTTCTTCGGCATCTCCCCGCGCGAGGCCCTCGCCATGGACCCGCAGCAGCGACTGCTGCTCGAAGCGTCCTGGGAGGCCTTCGAGCGGGCCGGCATCGACCCGGCCCGCCTGCGCGGCAGCCGCACCGGCGTCTACGCGGGTGTGATGTACCACGACTACGGCCCGTACCTGCACGAACCCGTCCCGAGCGCGGACGGACACCGGCTGACCGGCAGCCTCGGCAGCGTGCTCTCCGGCCGGGTCTCGTACACCTTCGGTCTGGAGGGCCCGTCCGTCACCGTCGACACCGCCTGCTCCTCCTCCCTGGTCGCCCTGCACCTGGCGATCCAGGCGCTGCGCCAGGGCGACTGCTCGCTGGCGATCGCCGGCGGCGTCACCGTGATGTCGACCCCGGGCACCTTCGTCGAGTTCAGCCTGCAGAAGGGGCTGTCGCCGGACGGCCGGTGCAAGTCCTTCGCGGCCGACGCGGACGGCACCGGCTGGTCCGAGGGCGTCGGCGTCCTGGTGGTCGAGCGGCTCTCCGACGCCCGCCGCAACGGCCACAAGGTCCTTGCGGTGGTGCGGGGTTCGGCGGTCAACCAGGACGGAGCCTCCAACGGCCTCACCGCCCCCAACGGCCCCGCCCAGCAGCGCGCGATCCGCGCCGCGCTGGCCGCGGCCGAGCTGACCACCGACGACATCGACGCCGTGGAGGCGCACGGCACCGGCACCCGGCTCGGCGACCCGATCGAGGCCCAGGCCCTGCTCTCCACCTACGGGCAGAACCGTCCCGAGGACCGTCCGCTCTGGCTCGGCTCGCTGAAGTCCAACATCGGCCACGCCCAGGCCGCCGCCGGCGTCGGCGGCGTGATCAAGATGATCCTCGCCATGCAGCACGGCGTCCTG
>NZ_JAFLNG010000112.1 GCF_017427025.1 Streptomyces sp. FH025 | reverse complement strand
CGAGCCCGGCCCCGCGGCCGTGGCCGCGGTCGCCCGGACCACCCCCGGCCGCAGCGACAGCGACGACCTGCTCGCCATCCTCCGCTCCCCGGAGGCGCACGCCCCGCGCAACGCCCCCCGGATCCGGCTGCTCGGCCCGGTCGACGTGGCCGGCACCCTCGGCACCGCCGAACCCGGTGCGCTGCCCCGGCTCACCGAACTCGCCGTCTACCTCGCGCTGCGCCCCGGCGCCGACCACCACGCCCTCGACCACGACCTGCACCCCGGTGCCGCGCACCTCGACCCGCACCCCACCGCCTCCGGCACCAAGAGCCCGCTCCCGGCCAAACTCGCCGACCTCGCCGCCTGGTTCGGCGACTCGCCTGAGGGCCGCGCCTACCTGCCCACCGAGGGCACCGACGGCTACTCCTTCGCCCCGGCCGTCACCTGCGACTGGGACGAGTTCCGCAGCCTCTACCGGCGCGGCATGCGCAGCACCAGCGCCACCGCCGACGCCGCTCTCGCCCACGCCCTCGCCCTGGTCCGCGGCGCCCCGTTCGCCGAGGCGCCGCCCGCCTCCTACGGCTGGGCCGAGTCCGAGCGTCAGGACATGATCGCCGCCATCGTCGACACCGCCCACGAACTCGCCGCCCGCCGTCTCCAGTACGGCGACCACCGCAGCGCCGAGGCCGCCGTCTTCCGGGGCCTCGCCGTCGCCCCGGACGTCGAACTCCTGCACCGGGACCTCTTCTACGCCTACGCCTCCGCCGGTGCCCGCGACCAACTGCTCCGGGCGGTCAACCGCCTCGACGCGTTGAGCCGCCGCACCGGCCGGGACCTGGACGCCGACACGGTCGCCCTCCTGCGCGACCTGCTGGCCGGCTCCTGAGGCCGTGTGTCGTCCGCCCGCCCGCTCCACTTCGGAGCCGGGCGGGCGGTCGGCTTCGGTCGCCGACCGCGAGTCCCGGAACGGGGTTCGGCGAGCGCGGTCAGGCCGTGCGCAGCCAGGCGCCGAGGGTGGTGAAGTCGGCGTCGGTGAGGCCGACTTGCGGGTCGACACGGTGGAGCAGAGTACGGGCCGGGTGGTGGGCCGCGACCCAGCGGCGGTCGGCTTCGGTGATCTCGTCGTCCACCCAGGCGAACGGCCGCCCAGCGGCTCGGGCAGCCAAGGTTCGTATCTTCCAGTGCAGTTGGGAGTCGCTGCCGGGGTCGTCCGCCACGGGCCAGTCCACGACGGGTAGTTGCGGCAGGCCCAGTCGGGGCGAGAGGCAGTCGTTGGCGTCCGACAACCAGGTCGTGTCCCAGACCAGTTGGCAGGGCAGGGCGAGAAGGCGCCGCCCGAGCGCCGGGTCGACCCGCGCCACCAACGGGTTGCCGTACGGGACCGGCCCCGGGTAGGTCGGGTAGCCGCCCGGGGGCGGGGCGCCGAAGGGGATGAGCGGGCCGTCGACGTCGAGGAACAGCAAGGGAAGACCGGGGCTGGGCATGGCGGCACCCTAGGGGCGGCGGGATCGGGTCGGCACGCCGATCGACGACCCGGCCTGGATCGGGCGTGCCGGGATCTCGTAGGGTTGCGCGCACGGGACGTGGTGGCAGGCACCACGATGGCAAGGGCATCAGACGCCGCGGAAGCGGCGGGGCGGGGCGGTGACCAGAAGATGGCGGAGACGACAGCTGTTTCCGGAGGTCCCGAGCCGGCCGCGGACTCGGGCCCCTGGGACGCCGTACCGCCACCGCCCTCGCGCCAGCCCTCCGAGGAGCACCCGCCCGGGCCCGCCGCGCTGTACGAGCCGCCCGCACCTCCGGCGGCGCCCCCGGTGCCGCCCGCGCCGTCCGTCGCACCGCCCGTCGCACCGCCCGTCGCACCCACCGGATGGACCCTCACCGGCCTGCCGGCCGTGGGTACTCCCGCCTCGGAGACGCCGCCGCCGTCCACCACCCCGGGCGCGGCCCCGGGCATCGCCGCCGCGGGTGCGGGTGCGGGTGCGGGTACGGGTACGGGTGGACTGGGCGCGGCGCCGCGCGGACGGATCCTGGTGATCGAGGGCGGCTACGGCAACTCCGGACGCCGCACCTGGGGGCGCGGCGGGCCGGCCCAGGCGCCCGTGCTGTCGGCGATGCTCGCCGCCGTCTCGCCGCAGGTGCTGCTCGCCGCCGACGCGGTGGACGCCGTCCACCTCCCCGGCGCCAGCGACCCGCACACCGTCCTCGCCCACCTGCGCGCCGCCTCCCTGCACCCCGGGCCGCTGCTGGTGCACCTGGGCGGACACGTCGTCGCCGACAAGCGCGGCGGCCAGTTGCAGCTCACCCTGCGCGACTCCAAGCAGGACGGCCTGCCCTGGCAGGCCATCGCCGCCGAGCTGAGCCACCGTCCGGCCGAGTGGCAGACCCTGGTCATCGCCGACCTGAGCGCCGACCAGAACGCCTGGCCGTACCTCCAGGGCACCGTCTCGCCGCTCAGCGAGGGCATCCCGCTGTGGGCGGTCGTCAGCCCGGACCCGGAGCAGATCGGCACCTTCACCCGCGCCCTGATCGAGGCGCTGCACGGCGGACGCCCGGGCGCGGGCGAGGTGCTCGCTCCGGAGCAGCTGCGGCAGCAGGTGTACTCGGTGCTGAGGCCGGACGTGGTCATCCTGGCCACGCACGCCCCGGACCGTCCGGTC
The DNA here is from genome assembly GCF_017427025.1 of Streptomyces sp. FH025. Lineage (GTDB taxonomy): Bacteria > Actinomycetota > Actinomycetes > Streptomycetales > Streptomycetaceae > Kitasatospora. Next base: position 12,709 of record NZ_JAFLNG010000112.1, on the reverse strand, counting down.
TTCCGCAACACCGCCCGGCGCGGCGAGGCCCCGGCGGACTTCGTGCCGGTGGTGGACACGGTGCCGGTGACGGACGCGGTGCCGGCCGCGGATGTGGTGCCGTCGGTGCCTGCGGCGTCCGTGTCCGTACCGCTTCCGCGTCAGGCGGAGCCTCAGGAGGCGGCGGCCGAGGGGCCGGAGTCGTTCACGGTCGCGGGCGGGCCGGTGAGCCTGATCAAGCCCGGCGTGCCGCCCACCCCGCCGCGTCCGGCCCGGCCGGTCAGTCTGGTGAAGACGGGGGAGGGGCAGCCCGTCGACGCGTCGAGCGTGAGCCTGCGCAAGCCGGATTCCAGCTCCGGGGCTCCGGCCGAGGACGCCGCGCCCTCGGGAGGCGTCAGGCTGCGCAAGGGGCGGCCGGAGCCGTCGGACGCGGTCGTGGACGCGGCCGAGGACGTGGTCTCGGTCGCGGTCGTCGAGGAGGCTGCTGTGGCGGTGGAGGTCGTGGAGACGGCCGAGGTCGTCGAGGCGGTTGAGGTTGTTCAGGCTGCCAAGGAGCCCCGGGACGCCGTTCCGGCCGAGGCCCGGCCCGCTGAGCAGATTCCGACCGACGAGGTTCCGACCGACGAGGTGCCGCAGGACGCCGTCCCGGCCGAGGCGGTGCCCGCCGCTCGGCCCCGGGCGGACTACCGCGAGGTCATCGGACGGATCGTCCGCAGCGCCGACGCCGGGGACCACGCCGCCGCGACCGACCTCGCCTTCGCCCTCGAACTGGAGGCGATCGCCGAGCACGGGGCCGTGTCCGAGCCGGTCCTGCAAGTGCGTCAGGTACGGGCGCACGTGTGCCGGCTCGCTGGCCGGCCCGCCGAGGCCGCGGACATCTACCGCGAGGTGGCCCTGACGCTGCTCCGCTCGCAGGGCGCGGACCACCCGGAGACCCAGCAGGCGGCCACCAACGCCGAGGCCTGCTGGCGTTCCATCACCGACCGCGGGGAGGCGATCCGGATCGCCCCGGAGATCATCGAGCTGCGCGCCCACCTCCCGGGCCGCGAGGGCCGTAAGCTCCGCGCCGCCGAGCGTTACCTGGCCCAGCTGGCCGCCGCCCCCGCGTCGGCCGACAGCTGACGGGAGACAGAAGTCAGAAGTCAGAAGACAGAAAACAGCGGACGGATAACAGATTTCGAAATCTGTTATCCGTCCGCTGTTACTTGTCAGCTGTCAACTGCCAGCCGTCCACCGGCCGGCGGTCACCCGCCGGCCGTCAGCGGATCACCGACCGGCGATCGCGTGGACGAACTTGGCGCCGTCGATGGTGCCGAGGCCGCTGGCGAGGTCGTAGCCCTCGGCGGCGTTGTAGCCGGTGACATCGCCCCAGCCGTTGTCGCCCTGCTTGACGTCCACGATGCCGCTGTACTGGCTCGGGAGCAGGTTCAGGCCGTACAGGCGCCAGTTGAGCTGCCCGAGGCGGTACCCGGCGAGCTGGTCGGCGAGGGCGACGACGCCCGAGAACAGCGGGGCGGCCTCGCTGGTGCCGCCGGTGAGGTGCCAGCCGACCGCGGTCGGGTCGTAGGACTCGTAGGTCCAGGCGGCGCCGTCCACGGCCGCGCTCATGCTGATGTCGGGTGTGCCGCGGTGGTTGCCGGTGACGTTCGCGACGCCGGCCTGGTACCACGGGCGCTCGAAGATGCCGGACACGCCGCCGCCGCCGGCGCCGGACTTGTCGTGCCACACCTTGTCGGGCGCGGTGCGGTTGCCGTTGTCGTCCAGGGTCAGCTGGGTGCCGCCGATGGAGGTGACCAGCGGGTCCGAGGACGGCCAGGAGTTGACCTTGTACGGGTACAGGTCGGTGCCGTTGGACTGCGCGTCGGTCACGCCGTCGTCGCCGGAGGAGGCGAGCACCGTGACGTTGTGGTCGGCGGCGGCCTTGAAGGCGTAGCGCAGGTCGGTGAGCGACTTGAAGTCGCCCTTGTCGTAACCCGGGAAGGTGTTCTCGGTGGCGCCGAAGCTCTGCGAGATGACGTCGGCGCGGCCGGCCTTGATGAGGGCCTTCTCGGCGTCCATCATCTCGGGCAGGCCGGTGGTGCCCTCGGTCTCGGCCACGCCGGTCTCGACCAGGATGATGTGGGCGTCGGGGGCGATCGCGTGGGCGTACTCGACGTCCAGGGTGGTCTCGCCGGCCCAGCCGGTGTGGTCGGGGTTCTTCGGGTCGAAGACGGGGACGTTGCCCCACTTGACCACCTCGACCTGGGTGTCCTGGATGCCCCACTGCTTGTCGAAGACCTCCAGGTCGTGCTGGATGGTCGGCGAGCCGAAGGAGTCGACGATGACGATCGTGCGGCCCTTGCCGGTGATGCCCTCTTGGTACAGCGGGTTCAGGTTGTAAGCGTTCCGGTACTGGAGCGGCGAGTAGCAGTGGATGCCGATCTGGCTGACGCACTGGGTGGTGCTCAGCGGCGCGACGCGCGCCTGGGCGTTGTGGTGGCCGAAGGAGGCAGGGCGGACGTGGACGCCCGTCAGGTCGTGCGAGGGGGCGGCGGTCGCGGTGCCGACGGCCGGTACGGCGATGGTGCCGGCGGTGAGGGCGGTGGCCCCCACGGCGAGCAGAGCCAGGGCGCGGCGGAGGGTGACGGGGCTGCCCATGGGACTCCTAGGGACGCAGGGCCCGACCAGGTCCGGTCGGGTCGGTTCGGACATCCCATCGAGAGCCGCATGATCATGCCATAGTCATTTGGTGGGGTCATCCGGCTAGGGCCATGGTCATGATCGGCCACGCGAAAAGGTAAAGACCGTCCCAGGGAAAAGTAACCGTGCACCTGGGACGGCCTTGTGATGACACGTCAGTAATATGGTCGGGCTGTCTGTTTGGTTCCGCCCGAGGCCCATCGGCCCCGTCCGGTTCCCATCTACCCCGCCGGAGCCCTACCGAGCCCTACCGAGCCCCGCCGTTGACGTACAGCGTCTGCCCGCTGACGTACGAGGCGTCCTCGCTGGCCAGGAAGGCCACGACCGACGCGATCTCCTCCGGCTGACCGACCCGGCGCAGCGGCGTCCGGGTGGCGGCCTCCGCCTGGTGGTCCTCGGCCGTGCTGCCGATCCGCTCGGCGGTGGCCGCCGTCATCGCGGTGGCGATGTAGCCGGGGGCGACGGCGTTGACGTTGATGTTGAACGGCCCGAGCTCGATCGCCAGGGTCGCGGTGAGCCCCTGGATCCCGGCCTTGGCGGCCGCGTAGTTGGCCTGGCCCCGGTTGCCGAGCGCGGAGCGGGAGCTGAGCGAGACGATCTTCCCGTACTTCTGCGCCACCATGTACTTCTGCGCGACGTGGCTGCAGTTGTACGCGCTGGTCAGGTTGACCGTCAGGACCGCGTCCCAGTCGGCCTTGGGCATCCGGAAGAACAGGTTGTCCCGGGTGATCCCGGCGTTGTTCACCAGGATGTGCAGCCCGCCGAGGTCCGCCGCGATCCGCGCGAACACCGCCTCGACGGCGTCGTAGTCGGCCACGTCGCAGCCGTACGCCCGGGCGGTGCCGCCCTTGGCGGTGATCTGGGCGACCGTCCCGGCCGCCCGCTCGGCGGTCAGGTCGACCACGGCGACCGCCGCGCCCTCCTCCGCCAGTCGACGGGCGGTGGCCGCGCCGATGCCCTGGGCCGCGCCGGTCACCACGGCGACCTTTCCTGCGAAACGGGTCACGTGAACTCCTTCGAAGAGTGGGGTGACGGATGGCAGGCGACAGCTGACAGGCAACGGATGACAGATGACAGATTTCATCATCTGTTATCCGTCATCTGTTATCCGTCATCTGTCATCCGTCGGCTGAAGTCTGTTCCCTGCCATCCGTCATTCGTTCGCTGTCCGACGGCCCTCGTCCGGCGTTCGCCGGGCAGACATCCCCGCCGGACGTTCGCCGCCGGACGTCCGCCGTCAGGCGTTCTCGACCAGCACGGCCGTACCCTGCCCCACGCCCACGCACATCGTGGCCAGGCCGCGCCGGGCGCCGGTGCGGCGCATCCGGTGCAACAGGGTGGTGAGGATGCGGGCGCCCGAGCCGCCCAACGGGTGGCCCAGGGCGATCGCCCCGCCGCTCGGGTTGACCACCCGGTCGGCGTGCTCCGGGTCGAACCCGATGCCGTCGGCGGAGGCCAGCGCCTGGGCGGCGAACGCCTCGTTCAGCTCGGCGGTGTCCAGCTCGGCGAGCGTCCAGCCGGCTCGCCCGAGCACCTTCGCCGTCGCCGGCACCGGCCCGATGCCCATGACGTCCGGGTGCACCCCGGCCGAGGCCCCGGCCACGTACCGGCCCAGCGGCTGCAACCCGAGGTCGCGCAGCGCCTCCTCGCTGACCAGGACCAGCCCGGCCGCGCCGTCGTTCATCGGCGAGGCGTTGCCGGCCGTGACCGTGCCGCCCGGGCGGAAGGCCGGCTTGAGCCCGGCGAGCTTCTCCAGGCTGGTGTCCTCGCGGATGCCCTCGTCCTGGCTCACCGTCACCCCGTCCGGCCGCACGACCGGGATCAGCTCGGCGTCGAAGTGCCCGTCCTTGCGCGCCGCGGCGGCCCGCTGGTGGCTGCGCAGGGCGAAGGCGTCCTGGCGCTCGCGCCCGATGCCGTACCGGCTCGCCACCTCCTCGGCGGTCTCGCCCATGCTGAGCACGCCGTGCAGTTCGGCCATCCGCGGGTTGGTGAGCCGCCAGCCGAGCCGGGTGTCGTAGGTCTCGATCCGGTGCGGCAGCGCCTCGTCGGGGCGGGGGAGGACGAAGGGGGCGCGGGTCATCGACTCGCAGCCGCCGGCCAGCACCACGTCGGCCTCGCCGGAGCCGATCGCCCGGGCCGCGAGGGTGACGGCTTCGAGGCCGGAGGCGCAGAGCCGGTTGACGGTGGCTCCGGGGACGCTCTCCGGCAGGCCGGCCAGCAGGACGGCCATCCGGGCGGCGTTGCGGTTGTCCTCGCCGGCCTGGTTGGCGGCGCCCCAGTAGACGTCGTCGATCCGGGCCGGGTCGAGGGCGGGTGCGTCGGTGAGCAGGGCGCGCAGCACGGTGGCCGAGAGGTCGTCCGGGCGGACCGTGGCGAGCGCGCCGCGCAGCCGGCCGATGGGTGTGCGGCGGGCTGCGGCGAAGTAGACGGGGCGCACGTCGTGCTCCTTATCAGGGGTGAAGGGTCAGAACGCGTTGACGCCGGTCAGCGCGCGCCCGATGAGCAGTTGGTGGATCTGGCTGGTGCCCTCGTAGAGGGTCATCACCCGGGCGTCGCGCAGGTACTTGCCGACCGGGTACTCGTCGATGAAGCCGTAGCCGCCGAACACCTGGAGCGCGTTGTTGGCGGCCCGGACGGCGGCCTCGCTCGCGTGGAGCTTGGCGATGGAGGACTCGGTGGCGAAGGGCAGGCCGCGTTCGATGTGGTCGGCGACCTTCCAGGTGAGCAGCCGGGCCGCCTCGACGTCCACCGCGATGCCGGCCAGCAGCTCCTGGACGAGTTGGTGCGAGGCGATCGGCCGGCCGAACTGCTCGCGCTCGCCGGCGTAGCGGACGGCGGCCTCCAGGCAGGCGCGGGCGATCCCGACGCACCCGGCCGCGACCGACATCCGGCCCTTGGCCAGCGCGGCCATCGCCACCGTGAAGCCCTTGCCGACCTCGCCGAGCCGGGCGCTGTCGGGCACCCGGACGCCGTCCAGCGCGAGCTCGGCGGTGGCCTGGCCACGCAGGCCGAGCTTGCCGTGGATCTCGGTGCGGGTGAAGCCGGGCAGGTCGGTCGGGACGAGGAAGGCGGTGATGCCCCGGTGGCCCTGCTGGTCCGGTTCGCTGCCGCCGGTACGGGCGAAGACCAGCGCGACGTCCGCCCAGGTGCCGTTGGTGATGAACATCTTGGCGCCGCTGATCAGCCAGTCCGAGCCGTCCCGGACGGCTCGGGTGGTCAGGTTGGCGGCGTCCGAGCCGGTGCCGGGCTCGGTGAGCGCGAAGCAGGCGAGCGCCTCGCCCGAGGTGAGCCGGGGAAGCCAGTACCGCTTCTGCTCCTCGGTTCCGTAGCCGTTGATCGACTTGCCGACCAGGCCGAGCGAGACCGAGACGATCCCGCGCACGGCCGAGTCACCGCGCCCGAGCTCCTCCAGCACCAGGCAGTACGCGAGGTGGTCGCCACCGCTGCCGCCGTACTCCTCGGGGATGGTCAGGCCGAGGAAGCCGAGCTTCGCCAGCTTGCCGATGATCGCGCGGTCGACGGACTCGACGCGGTCCCACTCGGCGGCGTACGGAACGATCTCGCGGTCGGTGAAGGCGGCGGCGAGGTCCCGGACTGCGGTCTGCTCGTCGGACAACTCCAGGTTCACGGGGGTGCCACCTCGTTAAACTAGCGCTGCAAGTTTTATGTGGACTGTAGACCCGACCCACCCGCGCTGGGAAGGGGCACCTGCCAGAATCGTCCTCACCCCACCCGACCGGAGGTAGCGACCCGATGGCCCGCCCGCGCACCCCGCTGCTCAGCCGTGAGCGCATCGTCACGGCTGCCCTGCGGCTGATCGACGACGAGGGGCTGGAGGCACTCTCCACCCGTCGCCTCGCCACCGAGCTGTCGGTCAGCGGGCCCTCGCTCTACAACCACTTCGCCACCAAGGACGAACTGCTGGACGCGGTGGTGGACAGCGTCATCGGCGAAGTCGACTTGTCGATGTTCGATGCGCGGAGCGACCAGGTCAACCCCTGGCCGGAGGCGCTGCGCGACTGGGCCCGCTCCTACCGCGCCGCGCTCGCCGCCCACCCCAACATCGTTCCGGTGCTCGCCCAGGGCCCGGGTCGTCGGCCCAACGCGCTGCGCCTGGCCGACGCCGTCTTCGGGCACCTGGTCGAGTCCGGGTGGCCGCGCGGCCAGGCCACCCGGATCGGCGCGCTGATGCGCTACTTCGTCACCGGCTCCGCGCTGGCCTCCTTCGCGGCCGGGTTCCCGGCGGACGCCGAGGTGTACGACGCGGCCGACTACCCGCACCTCGGTGAGGCGCACCGGCTGGCCGGGCACCGGGGGACGGTGGACGAGGGCGCGTTCGAGACCGGGCTGGAGGCGCTGCTGGACGGACTCGTCCTGCGCTTCGAGCGCCTGTCCGCGCGTTCGTCGTAAGCCCGGCCGTCCGGCCCGCGCTTCTTCGTAACCCCGGCGTCCGGCCCGGGCGTTCTTCGTGGCCCCGGCGTCCGGCCGCCGCTACCAGGGCTCGCGGGCTACGAAGGCCGGCCGCTGTTCCGGGTCCACCGGGTCGTAGTACCGGTGGTAGACCGGCGTCAGTCCGCCGGAGACCGGGGGCACGATCCAGCTCCAGTCCGCCGGGGTCGGCCGGCCGAGCCGCCGCTCCCGGGCGACGTGCTTGAGGAAGCGCTCCGACTCGGTGTGGTGATCGGCGATCGTCACCCCGGCCTCCTGGAAGGAGTGCAGCACCGCGACGTTGAGCTCGACCAGCGCGCGGTCCCGCCAGAGCGTGCGCTCGCTGGAGGTGTCCAGGCCCAGCCGTTCGGCGACGGTGCCGAGCAGGTCGTAGCGGTCGGCGTCGGCGAGGTTGCGGGCGCCGATCTCGGTGCCCATGTACCAGCCGTTGAACGGCGCGGTGGGGTAGCGGACGCCGCCGATCTCCAGGGTCATGTCGCTGATCGCGGGCACCGCGTACCAGCGCAGCCCGAGTTGCGCGAACCAGCCGTGCTCGGGGTGGCTCAGCGGCACCTCCAGCGTGGCGTCCTCCGGTACGTCGTACCGGGCGGGCCGCGAGTCCGGGCGTTCCTGGATCAGCAGCGGCAGCACCTCGAAGCGCTCCTGGGCGCACTTCCAGCCGAGGTCACGGGCCCGGTCGGCGAGCGCGGTGCCCGCCGGGTCGCCGACCACGGTGCCGTCGACCAGGTGCCCGGCGTAGCGGACCAACTGCTGGTTGAGGATGCGCGCCGCGGGGCGGCCGGGGCGGTCGGGGGCGAACACCGAGATCACCGGGCGGATCCGGCCGCCGTTGCCCGCCAGTCGCAGGTGCTCGAAGCACTCGGCGGCGATGTCCTCGGCGGAGGAGAGGTGGCGCAGGTCGCGGACGACCAGGCTGCGCCAGTACAGCCGGCCGATGCAGCGGGCGGCGTTGCGCCAGGCGAGCTTGGCGCCGTAGGCGAGTTCGGAGGGGGTGTGCCGGTAGCTGCCGGTGCGGTCGATCTCGTCCAGGACGGCGCGCAGCCGTATCTCCGGGTCGCCTGCGGCGGGCTGCTCGTGGTGGAACTGGCGGACGAACTCGGCGGCCCGGTCCGGGTCGGTGAACGGTGGTGGTGTGGGCGGTGGTTGCTGGCCGGACAGCGGTACGGCCGGGGGAGCGGCCGTCGGTACGGCCGGGGGCTCCCGGTGCGCCGGTGCCGGCCCGTGGGCGTGGGCGTGGGCGTACGGGCAGCCGCCGCTCGGAGCGGTGGCGGTGGCGGTGGCAGTGGCGGTGCTGCGGGCACTGTGGGCGCGAAGCCGGTTGAAGATCAAGGACTCATCCCTCCTGCCGCACAGGAGTACCGGAGGTGTCCGGCCCACCGCAGAGGGTGAACGATTCGGCCCCCGCACCCGCGCGGATCGCGCTAGGGTGCGGGGGCCGAAGGTCAGACTGTCGGATCAGCCGATGTTCGGCCGTCAGCCCATGTCCTCCAGCCGGACGCCCTTGGTCTCCTTCATGAACTTGGCCACGAAGACGATCGACAGCGCCGCGAAGGCCGCGTACACCAGGTAGGTCGCCGAGAGGTTCCAGCGCGACAGCGACGGGAACGAGACGGTGATCGCCCAGTTGGCGATCCACTGCGCGGAGGCGGCGACGGACAGCGCGGCGGCGCGGATCCGGTTCGGGAACATCTCGCCGAGCATCACCCAGACGACCACGCCCCAGGACATCGCGAAGAACAGCACGAAGGCGTTGGCGGCGATCAGCGCGACGGTGCCCTGGAGGTCGGGCAGTGAGACGTTGTCCCCACTGCCGGTGGCCGAGGCGAACGCCCAGCCGGCCGCGGCGAGCGAGATCGCCATGCCGGTCGAGCCGATCAGGGCGAGCGGCTTGCGGCCGATCCGGTCGACCAGCAGGATCGCGACCACGGTGCCGAGGATGTTGATGACCGAGCCGATGAAGCTGATCATCAGCGAGTTGCTCTGGTCGATGCCGACCGACTGCCACAGGATCGACGAGTAGTAGAAGATCACGTTGATGCCGACCAGCTGCTGGAACACCGACAGGCCGATGCCGACCCAGACGATCGGCAGCAGGCCGAACCGGCCGCCCAGCAGGTCGCGGAAGCGCGGGCGGTGGTCGGAGGCGATCAGCCCCTGGACCTCGGCGATCCGGGCGTCGGTGTCGACGCCCTCGCCCTCGACCTGGGCGAGCACCTTGCGGGCGTCGTCCAGTCGCTCGGCCTGGATCAGGTAGCGCGGGGACTCGGGGATCATCGAGGACAGCGTGAAGTAGACCGCGGCCGGGACCACGCAGATGCCGAGCATCCACTGCCAGGCCTCCAGGCCGAGCAGGTGGCCGCGGGTCTCGCCGCCGGCCGCCTGCGCCAGCAGCCAGTTGACCAGCTGGGATATCGCGATGCCGAGTACGATCGCGGCCTGCTGGAAGGATGCCAGCCGGCCGCGGTACTTGGTCGGCGCGACCTCGGCGATGTACGTCGGGGCGATCACCGACGCGATGCCGATGGCCGCGCCGCCGAGCACCCGCCAGAGGGCGAGGTCCCAGGCGGAGAACGGCAGCATCGAGCCGATGGCGCTGACCGCGAACAGCAGCGCGCCCGCCTTCATGACCTTGATGCGGCCGTAGCGGTCCGCGAACCGGCCGGCCAGCGCGGCGCCGACCGCCGAGCCCAGCAGCGCCGAGGAGACGATCAGGCCGGTCACGCCGTCGCCGACACCGAACTTCTCCTGGATGCCGGAGACGGCGCCGTTGATCACGGAGCTGTCGTAGCCGAACAGGAATCCGCCGAGGGCCGCGGCGGCGGTGATGAAGACGACGAAGCCGAGGCGGCCGGGCGCGGTGGCCGCGGCCGCCCCGGAGGGCTTCTGGGTGACGCTCACGATCTTGACTCCTGGTACTCAACGCTGAGCTCGGTAGCCGAGATCGTAACCCCTATTCGTTCAAGCCTTGTACATGTGGAAGCTCAAGTTTTGCTCTGAGAATTCGTAAAGTGAACAAGCAAATTGACGCTTCCCGGGGCTCGGCGCTCCCGTCGCCCGTGGCCTTCCGGGCCCCGGTTCAGGCCGGGGCCGAGAGGGACAGTCCGAACCGGGCCTCCCGGTCCGTCCACCAGTGGGTCATCCGCAGCCCGGCCGCCAGCAGTTCCTCGGCCACCCGCTCGCGGCGGAACTTGGCCGACACCTCGGTGCGCAGTTCCTCGTCCCGGTCGAAGTGCACCGGCAGGTCCAGGGCCGGGATCTTCACGGTCTGCGAGCGCAGCGAGCGCAGCCGCATCTCGATCCACTCCTGCTCGGCGTCCCAGAGCGCGACGTGCTCGAAGGCCGTCGGGTCGAAGTCGGCGCCCAGCTCGCGGTTGAGCACGTTGAGCACGTTGCGGTTGAACTCGGCCGTCACCCCGGCGCTGTCGTCGTAGGCGGCGACCAGCACCTCCGGGTCCTTGACCAGGTCGGTGCCGAGCAGCAGGAAGTCGCCCGGGTCGAGGGCGGCGCGCAGGCCGCGCAGGAACTCCGCCCGCTCGCGCGGCAGCAGGTTGCCGAGGGTGCCGCCGAGGAAGGCGACCAGGCGCGGACCGCCCTCCGGGGGCAGGCCGAGCCGGGTGGTGAAGTCGGCCAGCACGCCGTGCACGCCCAGCCCGGGGTACTCGGCGGCGATCGCGGCACCGGCCCCGGTCAGGGCGCTCTCGCTGACGTCCACCGGGACGTACGTCTCCAGGGTGCCGAGCGCGCGCAGCGCGTCCAGCAGCAGCCGGGTCTTCTCGGAGGAGCCGGAGCCCAGTTCGACCAGGGTGCGGGCCCGGGTGACGGCGGCGATCTCGCCGGCCCGGGCGGTCAGGATGGCCCGCTCGGCGCGGGTCGGGTAGTACTCGGGCAGTCGGGTGATCTCCTCGAACAGCTCGCTGCCCCGCGCGTCGTAGAACCACTTCGGCGGCAGCCGCTTGGGTTCGGAGGTCAGGCCGGTCTGCACGTCGTGGCGCAGCGCGGTGCTGAAGTGGTCGGCGGGCAGCAGTCGGGTGAGATCGAATGTGTCCATGACAGGGTGGTTCCTCTGTTCAGAAAGTGAAGGGAGAGTGGTGGGTCAGTAGTGACTGGGGAGCGGGCGGACGGTGACGCCCCGTCCGTCCGCGAGCAGCAGGGAGCCGTCCGGGACGGCCGTCCAGCCCGGGTCGTCGTCGTAGGGCTCGGAGGCCACCACCGTGCCGAGGCCGGGCAGGGTGCGGTGGTGCAGGGTGTCTCCCCAGGTGGTCGCCGCGATCGCGGTGCCGTCGGTGAGCAGGAGGTTGAGCCGCCCGGTGGCGTGCGCGGCGACGTCCGCGACGGTGCCCGCCAGGGCCTCGTCCAGGCCGGCCCCCCGACGCAGTCGGTGCAGGGTGAGCGCCCACAGCAGCGCCGAGTCCGAGCGGGCCTCCAGCTCCAGCAGCTCGGCGGGCGGGAGCAGGGCGGCGAGGCCGTCCAGCTTCCCGGGCCAGCCGGCCACCGCGCCGTTGTGGCTGAACAGCCAGCGTTCGGCGGCGAACGGGGCGGCCGCGCTCTCGCCCGCCGCGCACCCCTCGGTCGCGGAGCGGACGGCCGCCAGCAGCGCCCGGGTGCGGACCACCCGGGCGAGGTCGGCGAAGGTCGCGTCGGCCCAGATCGGCCCGGCCCGGCGGTAGCGGGCGGGCACCTGGTCGCCGTCCGCGTACCAGCCGAGGCCGAAGCCGTCCACGTTGACCGTGCCGTGCCGCTGCGTCCGGGGCGCCCAGGACTGCCGGTACAGCGCGTACGGCGGGTGCACCAGCAGATCCTGCGGCGCCACCGGCTCGCCCAGGTAGGCGATGTGACGGCACATCAGACCGACTCCAGGCTACGGGCGGTGCGGAAGCCGGAGAAGATCTGCCGCCGGATCGGGTAGTCCCAGTTGCGGAAGGTCCCTCGGCAGGCGACCGGCGCCACCGCGAAGCAGCCGCCGCGCAGCACCTTGTACTCGGGGCCGTAGAAGACCTCCGAGTACTCCTTGTACGGCCACGCCCGGAATCCGGGGTAGGGGTGGAAGTCGCTGGCCGTCCACTCCCACACGTCGCCCATCAACTGGCGGACGCCGTACGGGGACTGGCCCTCCGGGTAGCTGCCGGCCGGGGCCGGGCGCAGGTGGCGCTGGCCGAGGTTGGCGTGCTCGGAGCCGGGCGGCCCGTCGCCCCAGGGGTAGCGGCGCGAGCGGTCGGTGACCGGGTCGTGCCGGGCCGCCTTCTCCCACTCCGCCTCGGTCGGCAGCCGTCGGCCGGCCCACCGGGCGTAAGCGTCGGCCTCGTACCAGCTGACGTGCAGAACCGGCTCGTTCGGCGGCACGGGTTCGACCGTGCCGAAGCGGCGGCGCAGCCACTCGCCGTCCTGTCGCTTCCAGAACAGCGGGGCGGTCAGGCCGGCCCGCTGCCGGTGCTCCCAGCCGTCCTGGGTCCACCAGCGGGGGTCGTCGTAGCCGCCGTCGGCGATGAAGCGCTGGTAGGCGGCGTTGGTGACCGGGGTGGTGTCCAGGAAGTAGGCCGGCAGGTCGACGGCGTGCGCCGGGCGCTCGTTGTCCAGTGCCCACGGCTCGGTGTCCGTACCCATG
>NZ_JAFLNG010001119.1 GCF_017427025.1 Streptomyces sp. FH025 | reverse complement strand
CCGCCGCCGACCTGTGATGCAGTCGCGATCTCCCGGGCGGATCCCTCCGGCAGGCTCTCTCGTCCAATGGGAGGTACTGCCAACGGACTTGGGGAGGGCCCGGGAATGGGAAGCCAGGCAGAACGGACGAGACGGGCGAGAGCCGGCGCGCTGGGGGCGGCGGTGGCGGTGGCCGCATTGCTGGTCGGCGGCTGCAGCGCGGCCGACTCGGGGAGAGCGGGCAAGAGCGACTCGGCGGGGGCCCCTGCGGCGGCGCCGGCCAACCCGGGCGGGCCGACCGGCGCGGCGGCCGCCCAGCCCTCGGGGGCCCCGGCGGCGGCCGGCGTCACCCCGGTCGCCGACAACCGTCTGATCGCGTACACCGCGCAGCTCACCCTGAACGTCCAGAACGTCCCCCAAGTGCTCGCCAAGGCACGCGAGTTGGCCCTGGCCTCGGGTGGCTACGTCGGTGCTGAGCAGGTCTACGGCAGCCCCGGCAACGAGTCGGGGCAGCTGACGCTCAAGATCCCGTCCGCCGCCTACCAGCAGACCCTGGACCAGCTGGCCGCCCTGGGCGAGGTGTCGACCCGCAAGAGCCAGGCGGACGACCTGACCCAGCAGGTCACCGACGTGGCGAGCCGGGTGCAGAGCCAGCAGGCCAGCGTGGAACGGGTGCGGGCGCTGATGTCGCAGGCCAAGTCGCTGAGCGAGATCACCTCGCTGGAGGCGGAGTTGAGCCGCCGCGAGGCGGACCTGGAGTCCCTCCAGAAGCAGCAGAAGGAGCTGGCCGCCCGGACCTCGTACTCCACCGTCACCCTGGAGGTCCACCGCGCGGCCGCGTCACCGACGCCGACGCCGACCTCGGCGCCGAAGGCGGAGGGGAAGGGCTTCGGCGGCTCGGTCGGCTCGGCGCTCGGCGGCGGCTGGCACGTCCTGGTGGTCATCGCCCGCGCGCTGGCCGTGGCGATCGCCGCGGTGGCACCGTTCCTGCTGGTGCTCGGGGTCCCGGCGGCACTGGGGTACCGCTACTGGCGCCGGCGCCGTCCGCGGCCCGCCGTGCCCGCGGAAGCCGAACCCGAGGAGGCCGAACCCGCCGAGGACGCGGACCCCGCGAACGGGCGGCACACCTGGCCCCAGCCCTGAACACGCCGGTGGCGGGCCCCCGGAAGCCGGAGGGCCCGCCACCGCGGGGCGTCAGCGCGCGCTGGCCTCGTGCACGAAGGCGACCAGACGACTGAGCGCGTCCGGGTCCATGGACGGCATCACACCGTGGCCGAGGTTAAAAATGTGGCCGCTGGTGCCGAGCGCCTGGGCGGCGTGCAGCACCTCGCGGGCCTTGGTCTCCACGACCTTGGTCGGCGCGAACAGCACCGCCGGGTCGAGGTTGCCCTGAAGGCCCTTGCCGGGGCCGACCCGCTCGGCGGCGACGTTCAGCGGCACCCGCCAGTCGACGCCGACGATGTCCGCGCCGGCCTGGCCCATCAGGCCGAGCAGCTCGCCGGTGCCGACACCGAAGTGGATCCGCGGCACCCCGTAGTGGG
>NZ_JAFLNG010001118.1 GCF_017427025.1 Streptomyces sp. FH025 | reverse complement strand
CGCCGCCTCACCGGGCAGCACCCGCAGCGGCGGCACCAGCAACGGCTCCAACGCGGCCAGCGGCACGTCCCCCGCCACCACCCCGACGAAGCCCGCACCGGGAACGGTCACCGGCCGGGCGCAGCACAACACGTACCGGTCCGCGCAGAGCAGGTCGACGTGCGGCCCGGCCACCACCGCCCGCCCGTCGTCCCGGGGCCCGGCGAACCAGGGCAGGGCGCGGTAGTCGTAGAACTCGGCGTCCGCCGGGTCGAGCGCGAGCCGCAGCCGCCGCTCCCCCCGCCCGCGCGCGCCGCGGTACCACCACTCCACGTGCAGCTCGGCGTCGGCCAGCGCGCCGGGCGCGGCGACCGCACCGCAGCCGAAGAAGCGCGAGCCGGGCCGGGCCAGCAGCTCGCTCACCGGCCCGTGCAGGGCGCCGAGTTCGGCGGCGGTCGGGCGCCGGCCCTCGGCGGCCGCACGGCTCCAGCGGTCGACGGCGGCCGCCCGCAGGCCGTCCAGTTCGGCGAGCACCGAGTCGACGGCGGTGGCGAGGTGCCGGGCGCAGTCCGCGGCGGTGGCGGGCAGGGTGGACGTGCTGGTCATGACGGCTCCGGCGGGCGGGTGAGGGTTCCGGCAGCAGGTTGGGCCGCGGGCGTGGTCCCGGGGCGGACGGCTCGCGGCCGCCGCCTCAGCCGTCGTCCGCCAACTGGAGGTGCCCGCGCACCAGATGGTGCACGCAGCTGACGGTGTGCGCCTCCGCCGCGGCCCGCGCCCCGGCGGCGTCGCCGGCCAGGACCGCGACCAGGATCTCCCGGTGCTGCTCGGCGAAGCGCTCCTGGTCGGGCCCGAACGGCGCGGGCAGCCAGAGCAGCGGGCCGAGTTCGGCCTGTAGCCGGACGGCGAGCTGGGTGAGGCGCACCGACTGGGCGGCGACGGCGAGTTCGATGTGGAAGCGGGCGTCGGCGCGGCGCTGTTCGGCGGGGCCGGCGGCGTCGCGCAGCTCGTGCACCAGGCGGGTGAGCCGGGGGGCGAGGTCGCCGGGTGCGCGTTCGGCGGCGAGTCGGGCGGCGGTGCCGGAGACGGCCAGCTCCTCGTCGCCGAGGTCGCGCAGGTCCACGGTGGCGAGGTCGCGCAGCCGGGCGAGCTGGAGGTGCTCGGAGCCCTCGGCGGGGGTGCGGACGAAGCTTCCGCCGTTGCGGCCGCGCCGGGTCTCGATCAGGCCGGACTCGCGGAGCAGGGCGAGCGCCTCGCGAACGGTGCCGTTGGCGACACCGAGTTGGTCGGAGAGGTCGTTCTCGCTGGGCAGCTGGTCCCCGTCGCCGACCAGGCCGAGGGCGATCGCCTCGGTGATCCGGCGGGCCACCGCGTCGGCGCGCCCGAGGTCGGTGAGCGGCGCGAGGACGGCGCTGAGCAGTGGGGTCGCACTGCCGATGGTCGTCACTCCGGGCCCCTCCTCGTTCTCCGGGTGTTTTCCGAAGGGTACCGCCCGGTCGGGCGCGCACCCTTGCCGCTAGAAACCCAATCTCGTATGTTTTCCCG
>NZ_JAFLNG010001117.1 GCF_017427025.1 Streptomyces sp. FH025 | reverse complement strand
GCGCGGAGCTGGAGGGCGCGGTCGGCGGCGGGGCCGGGGGTGAAGTGGCCGGTGGCGGTGCCCTCCTCGATGAGGGCGACCAGGTCGGCCTGCCAGGGGGCCTCGATCTCCTGCTGGCCCCGGCGGATCTCGGCGCTGGCGGGGGAGCGGCCCCACACCTCGACCCACAGGATCCAGCGCGGGTCGCCCGGCCCCTCGGGCAGGTAGAGGCGCAGGTACGCGTCGAGGCGCTGCCAGGGGTCGAGCGAGCGGTCGGCGAGGGCCGCGTGGCGGCGGGCGCCGAGCTGGTCCTCGCTCCAGCGGAGGGTCTCCAGCAGCAGCTGGTCCTTGCTGCCGAAGTAGTAGAGCAGGTGTCCGGCGCTCATCTGGAGCTGTTTGCCGAGTCCGGCCATGGTGAGTTTGGCGAGCCCGTGTTCGGCGATCGCGGCCCGGGCGGTGGCGTAGACCTCCTCGCGGGGGCGCGCCGGTCGGCGCGGGCGGGGGTCGGCCATGCGCGGTGCTCTCCCTCGGTGGTGCGGAGCTTGGAAGGCCACCCGGGCGGGAGGGTGAGGCTCCCGCCCGGGGGCACGAACGTCGGAGCGCGCGACGTCAGAGCGCGCGGCGTCAGAGCGTAGTCGTCGGTGCGCGCGACGTCAGAGCGCCTTCGGCTGCTGCTGGGTGATGCAGTGGATGCCGCCTCCGTTGGCGAAGATCTCGCGGGCGTCGACGAGTTCGACGGTGCGGCCCGGGTAGGCCTCGGCGAGGATCGCGGCGGCCTCCTGGTCGCGCGGGTCGTCGAAGGCGCACAGCACGACGGCGCCGTTGGCCACGTAGTGGTTGATGTAGGAGTAGTCGACGGGCTCGCCGTCCTCGTCCGACAGGACGGTGGGGGCGGGCAGTTCGATGACCTCCAGCTGCCGGCCCTGGGCGTCGGTGGCGGCGCGCAGGGTGGCGACCAGTTCCTTGCAGACCTCGTGGTCGGGGTGGGCGGGGTCGGGCTGCACGTGGGCGACGACGACGCCGGGGCGGACGAACGAGGCGACGATGTCGATGTGGCCGCGGGTGCCGAACTCGTCGTAGTCGCGGGTGAGTCCGCGCGGCAGCCAGATCGCCTTGGTGGTGCCGAGGAAGGCGTGCAGCTCGGCCTCGACCTCCTCCTTGGTCCAGTGCGCGTTGCGGCCCTCGCCGAGCTGGACGGTCTCGGTGACCAGCACCGTGCCCTCGCCGTCGACGTGGATGCCGCCGCCCTCGTTGATCAGCCGGGAGGCGAAGCGCTGAATGCCCGTCAGGTCGCCGATGTGCTCGGCGATGTGCTGGTCCTTGTCCCAGCGGGCCCAGGACTGGGCGCCCCAGCCGTTGAAGATCCAGTCGGCGGCGGCCACCGAGCCCTTGCCGTCGATCAGGAAGGACGGACCGATGTCGCGCATCCAGGCGTCGTTGAGCGGGCGCTCGACGATCTCGACCTTCTCGGAGACGTACTCGCGGGCGTCCGCGGTCTCACCGGTGTTGACGATCAGCGTGACCGGTTCGTACCGGACGATGGTGTCG
>NZ_JAFLNG010001116.1 GCF_017427025.1 Streptomyces sp. FH025 | reverse complement strand
GCGATCGAGGAGAACAGGACGAAGGTGTCCAGGTCCATGTCCCGGGTGAGCTCGTGCAGGTTCCACGCGGCGTCGGCCTTCGGCCGCATCACGGCTTCCAGCCGCTCCGACGACAGCGCCGTGACCAGCCCGTCGTCCACGATCCCGGCCGCGTGGACGACACCCGTCAACGACACGCCCGCCAGGACGCCGGCCAGCTCGTCACGGTCGGCGACATCACACGCCGCCACCGCGACCTCGACACCCAACTCCTCCAGCTCGGAGGCCAGTTCCGGCATCCCGGCGGCATCGATGCCACGACGCGAGACCAGCAGCAGACGCTCCGCCCGCCCGGTCGCCGCCAGGTGCCGAGCCACCAGACCGCCCAGCGCCCCCGAGGCCCCGGTCAGCAGTACGGTGCCCGCGCGGCCGGCCGCCGCGGGCATGGTCAGGACGACCTTGCCGATGTGACGCGCCTGGCTCAGGAACCGGAACGCGTCCACCGCACGGCGCACGTCCCAGCACGCCACCGGCAGCGGGCGCAGCGCACCGGCCGCGAACAGGCCGGTCAGCTCCCGCAGCATCCGGCCGAGCACGTCCGGGTCCAGTTCCAGCAGGTCGAACGCCCGGTAGGTGACCCCGTGGGCGTGCCGCACCTGCTCCGGGTCCCGGACGTCGGTCTTGCCCATCTCGACGAAACGGCCGCCGGCGGCGGTCAGCCGCAGCGACGCGTCCACGAACTCCCCGGCCAGGGAGTCCAGCACCACGTCCACTCCGCGGCCACCGGACCCGGCACGGAAGGCCTCTTCGAAGTCCGTGGTGCGGGAGGAGGCGATGTGCGACGCCTCGACGCCGAGTCCGCGCACCGCCGCCCACTTGGCCGGCGAGGCGGTCGCGAACACCTCCGCGCCGAGGTGCCGGGCCAGTTGCACCGCAGCGATGCCCACACCGCCGGCGGCGGCGTGGATCAGCACCCGCTCGTCCCGCCGCAGCCCGGCCAGCTCGACCAGCGCGTACCACGCGGTCAGGAACACCAGCGGCGCACCGGCCGCCTCCGCCATCGTCCACCCGGACGGCAGCAATGCCAGCAGCCGCTGGTCCGCCACGGCCTCCGTGGTGAAAGCGCCCGTGAACAGGCCCATCACCTCGTCGCCCGGCCGGAACCCGGTCACGCCCGGACCGACCTCCAGCACGACGCCGGCGCCCTCCAGGCCCAGTCGGCCCGCGTCGCCCGGGTACATGCCGAGCACGTTCAGCACGTCACGGAAGTTCACGCCCGCCGCGCGCAGCGCGACCCGCACCTGGCCGGCACCCAGCGGACCCGCCTCGTCGGCACCCGACAATGTGAGGTTCTCCAGCGTGCCGCGCTCCCGGAAGTCCAGGCTCCACACCCGCTCCGCCGGAACCGGCAGACCGTCCGCGACGCGCGCCAGGCGCGGCACCCGCACCAGACCGGCTCGCACCGCGAACTGCGGCTCGCCGGACGCCACACCCGCCCGCAACCACTCCACGACCTCGGCGGCGGACGCGTCATCCACGTCGGCCAGCACCAGCCG
>NZ_JAFLNG010001115.1 GCF_017427025.1 Streptomyces sp. FH025 | reverse complement strand
TGCCCGAGCTGCCAGATCCGCACGTCCGCCTCCTGGAGCAGGTCCATCCGGGTCGTCTGGTCGAGTTCGGCGGCCGCCCGGTCGAACAGCCGGTCGATCTCGTCGCTGCCGCTGCGGCCGTAGTTGCTGCCGACCTCGACCGTCCCGTCGGCGTCCGGCCGGGGCTTGGCGTACGTGGCGCGCTGCTCGCCCGCCGGGCTGGGGCCGGCCGGCCAGGAGAAGAGGGCGAGGTCGAAGTCCCCCTTGGCCAGGTGGTCGTCGACGAAGGCCTCGGTGGGCGCGGCCACCGGTTTCACCACGATGCCGGACTCGGCGAGGTCGGCGGTGAGCGCGTCTGCGGTGCGCTTGGCGGTCGCGGAGCCGGCCGGTACAAGCAGGGTCAGCACGAGCTCCTTGCCGTCCTTGGTCCGGGTGCCGTCCTCGGACCGCGTCCAGCCCGCCTCGTCCAGCAGCCTGGCGGCGTCCGCCGACCCGGCCGCGGCGCTGTTGTCCCGGTAGCCCTCCTGGTCCTCGGCGAACAGGTGGCTGCCGAGCGGGGCGGCCGGCAGGCCGAGCGGGCCGAGCGCGGCCTCGGCGATCCGCCGCCGGTCGACCGCCCGGCCGAGCGCCCGCCGTACGGCCGGGTCGGTGAGCGGGCCGCGCAGGGCGTTGACGGTGAGCTGGGTGAGCGAGGCGGCGGCGGCCCGGTGCACGGTGACGCCGGGCAGCGACTCGGCCCGCCGCAGCGCCAGCACCGCCGCTTCGGGAGCCGCCTCGGGAGCCGCCTCGGGCGGGGCGGCGGGGCCGGTGGTGGCGCCGGCCGACGGGGTCGCGGCGGCCTGCCCGGGCTCCGCCCGGTCCACCGCGGCGGTGAGCGGGGCGACGTCCAGCCGCTTCTGGTCCAGCTGGTCCAGCCGCCGCTCGGGCGGCGCGGCGAGGAACTCGATCCGCTCGGTCTTCGGCTGGTCCCCCCACCACAGCGGGTTGCGCACCACGGTGACCTTCCCGCCCTCGGCGTCGTACTTGGCGAGGCTGTACGGCCCGGCGCTCACATGGCCGGTGCCGGTCAGCGCCCGGTTGAAGGCGCTCGCCGTGGCGGTCTCGGCGGCCGGGTAGAGCGGCCCGAACAGCGAGCGCCACTCGGCGTACGGCCGCCGGAAGGTCACCTTGACCTCGTGCGGGTCGGCGCCCTGGGTGATCGAGTCGATCGCGTCGTACCCGGCCGGCTGCCCGCCCTGGTAGTCCGGGTCCAGACCGGAGAGGGCGGCCCGCTGGGCGGTGAGGTCGGCGGCCGACAGCGGCGTGCCGTCGCTCCAGACCGCGTGGGGGTTGAGCCGGTAGGTGACGACCTGCGGCTGCTGCCCGTACGGGGTGGACTCGGCGCCGGCCAGGTAGTCCGGGTCGGGGACGAGCCGGCCGTGCTCGTCCGGCCGGAACAGCGAGGGGTACAGCGCGTGGGCGAGCAGCACCGAGTCGGCGGTCGCGCCGCGCTGGTAGACGTTGAGCGTGGCCGGGACACCGTCCACCGCCCAGTGCAGTGTGCCGCCGTCCCGGACGGCGGTG
>NZ_JAFLNG010001114.1 GCF_017427025.1 Streptomyces sp. FH025 | reverse complement strand
AGGGCTTGCAGCGGCCGTCCGGGGCGAGGCCTCGCTGGCGGGAGAACTCGACGAACGTCCCCGGAGAGGACATCACCGTCACGCCGCCGACCACGGCGAGGCTGCACTCGCCCTGGCGCAGCGCCTGGGCGGCCAGGTGCAGGGCGACCAGCGAGGAGGAGCAGGCCGTGTCGACGGTGACCGCCGGGCCCTCCAGACCGAAGGTGTAGGAGATCCGGCCGCTGTTGACGCTGCCGGTGTTGCCGGTGCCCAGGTAGCCCTCCAGGTCACCGGGCAGGGAGGGCAGCCGGCTGGCGTAGTCGTGGTACATCACACCCGCGTAGACGCCGGTGCGGCTGCCGCGCAGGCGGGCCGGGTCGATGCCCGCCTGCTCGAAGGCCTCCCAGGACGCCTCCAGCAGCAGTCGCTGCTGCGGGTCCATGGCGAGGGCCTCGCGCGGGGAGATGCCGAAGAACTCGGCGTCGAACTGCGCGGCGTCGTGCAGGAAGCCGCCCTCGCGGGCGTAGGACGTGCCGGCCGTCTCCGGGTCCGGGTCGTACAGCGCCTCCAGGTCCCAGCCGCGGTCGGCCGGGAAGCCGGAGATGGCGTCGCCGCCGGTGGCCACCAGGTGCCACAGCTCCTCGGGCGAACGGACCCCGCCGGGGAAGCGGGCGCTCATGCCCACGATCACCACCGGATCGTCGTCCGTCCGGACATCGACGACCGGGCCGGTCACCGACGCCACCGCGGCGGTGCCGCCGAGCTCGGTGCGCAGCAGCTCGGCGACGGCGTCGGGGGTGGGGTGGTCGAAGACCAGGGTGGCGGGCAGGCGCAGACCGGTGGCCTTGTTGAGGCGGTTGCGCAGTTCGACTGCGGTGAGCGAGTCGATGCCCAGCTCCTTGAAGCCGCGCCGCTCGTCGACCGCGTCCGCCCCGGCGTAGTCCAGCGCGGCGGCGACCTCCGTGCGCACCAGCTCCAGCAGCAGTTGCTGCTGCTCGGCGGCGTCCAGCCCGGCGAGGCGCTCCGTCAGCGAGTTGCCGGAGACCCCGGCGGAGTCCTGGGCCGACCGGCGGGCCGGGGTGCGCACCAGGCCGCGCAGGATGGCCGGCACCTCGGCGCCGGAGGCGCGCAGCGCGGCGGTGTCCAGCGCCATCGGCAGCAGGACCGGGGCGTCCATCGTCAGGGCGTCGTCGAACAGCTCCAGACCGCGCGACGGCGCCAGTGCGGCGATGCCCGTCCTGGCCAGGCGGCTGCGGTCGGCGTCGGTGAGCGCACCCGACATGGTGCTGTTCTCGTCGTCCCACAGGCCCCAGGCGAGCGAGGTGGCCGGCAGGCCCTGGGCGTGGCGGTGCTGGGCCAGCGCGTCGAGGAAGGCGTTGCCCGCCGCGTAACTCCCCTGTCCCGCGGTGCCGTAGGTGCCGGCCACCGACGAGAAGAGGATGAAGTGGGTGAGGGTGGTGAGGTGGGTGGTGGCGTGGTGGAGGTGCCAGGCGGCGTCGGTTTTGGGGTTGAGGACGGTGTGGAGGCGGTCGGGGGTGAGGGAGGTGAGGATGCCGTCGTCGAGGA
>NZ_JAFLNG010001113.1 GCF_017427025.1 Streptomyces sp. FH025 | reverse complement strand
GGGCCAGGCCCACACCGACGGCGGCCGTGGCCAGGCCCAGCACGGCGAGGGGCCGGGACCACTCCCCCGCCGTGGTGGGGGCGAAGGCCGGCGGCAGGACCAGCAGCGCGACGGTCAGGGCGGTGGCCGCGGAGGCGGGGCGGATGCTCGGACGGCGGGGCCCAGCGTGTCGAGCGGCAGCAGGTGGTCGGCGAGCAGGACGGTCACCGCGAGCGCCCGCCACCAGGACGGCTCACCGAGGGCCGCGAGCAGGACCGATCCGGCGGCGAGGAGCGTGAGGGCCAGGGCGGTGCCGGTGCCGCGCAGGGCGCGGTCGACCGGGTCGGTGAGGTCTTCGACCTGCTGGCGGCCGTGTCGGGGGGCCGCTGGGCCTACTGGCACGCCTCGGGCGGCCGGGCGGCGTTGGCTCGACGCCCACCGCGCCCCCGCCCGGTGCCTCTTTGCTGGGTGAGCAAGCGTCCGATGGATCCGCCCTGTCAGTGATGCCTGATGAGATGGGTGGCCGGATGGCGCTGTTGGTGGCGGCCTGTCCGGTTCTGAAGCGGGCATCCTCAGGGCTGCCGCTCCTCAGTGTTCTTCGGGGATGAGTGTCGTGATGGCTTCGGCCTCGTCGGCGTCAAGGTGGATGTGTCCGGCGTCGATGTTCTCCTGCAGGTGCCGGATGCTGGTGGTACCGGGGATGGGCAGTGTCCGGGGTGCGAGGTGCAGCTGCCATGCGAGGGCGATCTGGCGCGGGGTGGCGTGGTGAGCGGCGGCGATCGGGCCGATCACCGCGTGGAAGAGGTCGCCGTCGCCTTCCCCGGGAAGCTCGCCCGGGTGCCAGGGAGAGAACACGATCCCGGCCTCGTCCGCCAACCGCCGTACGGCCGCGTTCTCCCGCACCGCCACGTTGTACTGCACGGTGACGGCCGCGATGTCCGTGATGGCCAGGGCGGTGCGGAGCTGGTCGGCGCTGACGTTGGACAGGCCGATGTGGCGGATGAGGCCGCTGCGCCGCATGTCGGCGAGGGTACCGACGATGTCCTCGAAGGGGACGTCGGTCATGGCCGGCGTGTGGAGGTAGTAGAGGTCGATGTGGTCCTGGCCGAGCCTCCGCGCGCTCATGTGGGCAGCCTGCCGCAGGTAGTTGCGGTTGCCGACCGCGCCCAGGTCGGCGTAGTCGGGGCCGCCGCGCACGAAGCCGCCCTTGGTGGCGATCACCAGATCGTCCGGGTAGGGGTGGAGGGCCTCGCGGATCAGCTCCTCGTTGGTGTGGGGTCCGTAGACGTCGGCGGTGTCGATGAGGTTCACACCCCGCTCGACGGCGGCGCGCAGGACGCCCACCGCGCGGGCGCGGTCGGGGTAGTCGCCCCAGACCCTCGGACCGGTCAGGCGCATCGCGCCGTAGCCGATGCGGCGGACGGTGAGGTCCCCGCCGATCGTGACGGTACCGGTCCCTTGTGCCGCGGGTTCCTGTGTCGCGGTGGTCATCTCGTTCTCCTTCGGTCGCTGCGGGTACCTGGGTCGGTTGCCTGGTCGGTTGCCTGGTCGGCGGGCGGGAGCAGCTGGCT
>NZ_JAFLNG010001112.1 GCF_017427025.1 Streptomyces sp. FH025 | reverse complement strand
GTCCACGTCCTCGTCCTCGTCCTCGACCCACTCCTCCTCGACGCCCTCGGCCAGGCCCAGCTCCCTGGCGCGCCGGGCCCGTTCGACGGCCCGCCGGGCGGCGACCTCGCGGACCACGGCGGCGGCCGCCTCCTCCTGGGCGCGCTCGTTCTCGGCGCGGGCGTCGGCGGTCTCCAGGGTGGGCCAGCGGCGGTCTATGGCGGCGTTCATGGCGGCGCCGATGAGCACCGCGAGGGCCACCACGAAGATCCACAGCAGGACGGCCACCGGCGCGGCCAGCGAGCCGTACACCGAGGGGCCCTCGACCGAGCTGACCAGGTAGAGCCGCAGGCCGACGCTGCAGAAGACCAGCACCACCAGGGCCACCAGGGCCCCGGGGATGTCCTCGCGCCACGGTGTGGAGACCGGTACGGCCAGGTGGTAGAGGGTGGTCAGCGAGACGATCAGCAGCACGATCGCGACCGGCCAGTAGGCGGCGTCGACGAGTCCGGCGATGCCGGGCACGGCGTTCTCGATCAGCCCGGGCCCGGCCACCAGCAGCGGCAGCACCAGGGAGCCGATCACCAGGGCGCCGAGGTAGAGGCCCAGCGACATCAGCCGGGTCTTGACGATGCCCCGCTTGCCGTCCAGGCCGTACATGACGGTGATGGTGTCGATGAAGATGTAGAGCGCCCGGGAGCCCGACCACAGGGACAGCAGGAAGCCGATCGAGACCAGGTCCGGCCGCCCTCCGTCGAAGACCTGGTCGAGCAGCGGTATCACGATCTGCTTGACGGACGACTCCGACAGGACCGTCCCGGAGGCCGCGACGATGTCGTGCTTGAGCCCGGCGATGGTGCCCGCGCCGAGGAACTCGTCGAGGTAGCCGAGGGTGCCGGCCAGGCCGAGCAGCAGCGGCGGGATCGACAGCAGGGTGAAGAACGCCGCCTCCGCGGCGAGTCCGGTGACCCGGTACTCGACGCAGGTGTTGGTGGTGTCCTTCACCAGTTCCCACGCGGTGTGGCTCCAGGTGGCCCGTTTCGCCGCGCGCCGGGAGCCCTTGCCCCGGCGCCGGGAGGGCCGTTCGGGGTTCGGTCTGCTCGTATCGCCTGCTGCTTGCACAGGGCTAACGGTATCGGGCCGGGGCTCCCGGGTTGATCTCCCCCGGGCCCACGGGCGCGTGACCGGGCGTCGGACAGAGTGCCGGGCCGGTGCCGGGCCGGGCACCCGGCCCGGAGCGGCGGGAACCCCCGACCGTCCCGGATGATGAAACTCCAGCGTCCAGCATCCGGATGTTAGTGGACCGCGAGTCCCGCGCCGTGCGAATCTCTTGCCATGCCAAGCGCCGGAACCACCCTAGTAGGTCGACTCCACGTCGATCTCCTTCGCGTGTCCAGCGCCATCTGTCCGGTGACCTGAGCTCCACTCCGCCGCACCACCGCACCCGGCGCCGACCTTCCCGCCATCCCCGCTGTAGCGGATGCGCAGGCGCCCGCCCGGCCCCGGTCACTGCTCTCTCCGGCCCTGATGAACCCGCAGGTCACAGCAGCACCGCCCCGCCGAGCACGCCCAGCG
>NZ_JAFLNG010001111.1 GCF_017427025.1 Streptomyces sp. FH025 | reverse complement strand
TCGAATCTCCTATCGACTAACTGCCAAATGAAGGTCAAGAGTTGCGAATCATCACACCGTTCAGGACAGCGGCAGGAGGCGGCAAACCGTAACCCCGCCTCCCGCGGCACACAGGCCCGACGACCCGGCCGCCACTGACGAGCCGCTTCTCCTCGAGCGGAGGATCGCCGTCAGCAGGGCGGTCCCAGCTCACCGCGGTGAGCGTCTCCACCACTGCGACAGCCGCCCCGCGGCTCGGCCTCGGCGCCGCGGGCGAAGGCGAAAACCGCGTGCCGGTGCGCCTTGCCGATCAGCTCCTCCCGGCCCAGCGGCCGCAGCCCGTGCCCGGCCACGGTGCGCTCCCCCACCGCAAGGAACACCTCTGAAAGCCCGTCGGCCAGCCGGAGTCCGGCCCTGTCCCGCACGTCGACGACGCAGCGGGGACCACGATGCGAACCCCCGCCGATCGTGGCCACGCACGCGGCCTGATCGACGTCCAGGCCGCCGCCCGCCTTCCGGGTTCGCTCGGGAAGCTGGAGAACCCCGGCCGCCGTCACACCCGCGACACCTTCGACCGGGCCGGGCCGCGTGACCGCCTGGCCCGCGCGGACCGGATCGACGACGCCGGGTTCGCCGCCCACGGCCTCCACGGCGACGCGATCGCGCTCCCCCGCGCGCGTGGGCGCAGGAACGGGTCGCCGCCCCGGACCGGCGCCCGGCCGTCGGCGGGGAGCGCGAGGACGGGCGGGCGGGCGCCGGCTACCGCGGGCGGGGCTGGTTGAAGCGCAGCATGTTGCCCGCCGGGTCGCGGAAGGCGCAGTCACGCACGCCGTAGGGCTGGTCCGCCGGTTCCTGCAGGACCTCGGCGCCGGCCGTGCGCAGGCGCTCGAAGGTGGCGTCGCAGTCGTCGGTGCGGAAGATGACGCCGCGCAGCAGGCCCTTGGCGAGGAGTTCGGCGGCGGCGCGGCGGTCGTCCTCGCTGGCGCCGGGGTCGGCCAGCGGGGGTTCCAGGACGATCTCGACACCGGGCTGGTCGGGCGAGCCGACGGTGACCCAGCGCATGCCCTCGAAGGCGACGTCGTTGCGCACCTCGAAGCCGAGCACGTCCCGGTAGAAGGCGAGCGCCTTGTCGTGGTCGTCGACGGCGATGAAACACTGGGCGAGTTCGATGCTCATGCCCCTCACGCTACGGGAGCGCCCCCGCCCCCGCCCTCGGCCCGCGGGCGCCGCAGCGGGCGGGTGCCGATCTTGGCGACGCAGGCCGGGACGGCGGCGCCGCCCGCGTGGTCACGGGCCCGGTAGGCGCTGGGACTTACGCCGACCAGCTCGGTGAAGCGGGAGCTGAAGGAGCCCAGCGAGGTGCAGCCCACCGCCAGGCACACCTCGGTGACGCTCAGGTCCCCGCGCCGCAGCAGCGCCTTGGCCCGCTCGATGCGGCGGGTCATGAGGTAGCCGTAGGGGCTCTCCCCGTAGGCGGCGCGGAAGCTGCGCGAGAAGTGGCCGGGCGACATCAGCGCGGTACGGGCCAGCTGCGCCACGTCCAGCGGCTGCTCGTACTCGCGGTCCATCCGGTCA
>NZ_JAFLNG010001110.1 GCF_017427025.1 Streptomyces sp. FH025 | reverse complement strand
CAAAACGCGTACGGGAAGGCCCTGTTCGGTCAGGACTCGTCGGTCGCGGCGGCGGCCCCGAGCAGGCGCAGCAGCGACCGCAGCTCGCCGAGCGCGGCGTCGGTGACGTCCTGCTCGCCCAAGGTCAGCTGGTGCAGCACCAGTCCGTCCAGGGCGGCGAAGACCAGCCGGGCCAGCGGCCGGCCGGCGCCGTCCGGCAGCATCCGGGCCAACTCCCGTTCGGCGGCGCCGAAGTACTGCTCGTACAGACCGCGCACCTGGTCCAGCAGCTCCGGCTTGCGGCGCGCCTCCAGGAGCAGCTCGTACTGGAACGCCTGGATGTCCGGGTCCGCCTGGACCATCGCCGACAGCCCGGCGGAGAAGTCGGCCACGTCGCCGCTGCCGGGCTCCACCGCGCTGTTCGCCAGGCTGGTCTGGATGGTGTGCGCCAGCGCCTCCGCGATCAGCGCGTCGCGCGAGCCGAAGTGGTGGACGACCAGCCCGTGGGTGACCCCGGCCTCCCGGGCCACGGCGCGGTACGTCAGGTTGCGCAGACCGCCCCGGGCGACCACCCGCACGGCGGCGGCGAGCAGCGCCTCGCGCCCCTCCCCGTAGTTCAGCCGCCGCTGCGAGATCACCTCGCCTGGTGTGGTCACAGGATGATCCTAACGGTGGGCGTCACGATGGCCGCGCCGCGCCGGGCCCACGCACAGGGGCCCGGCGCGGCGCCACCTCGGCTCACCGGCCGTCCCGGCACCGGGTCAGGAGCGCTTGGGCGCCCGGATGCCGCGGAACTCCCAGTCCCCGCCGAGCGCGGTGGACAGGACCTCCTCCGACGCGGTGGGCTGGGCGCCGCAGTCGTCGCGGACCGGGATCGGGCCGGTGACGATGTGGTTGGTGAGCCGTCCGAGCCCCTCGACCTCCACCTCGACCACGTCACCGGGCTGTACCGGACGGGAGTTGGCGGGGGTGCCGGACAGCAGCACGTCGCCGGGGTGGAGCGTGATGGTGCGGGCGATGTCGGCGACGAGGTAGTGCATGTCCCACTCCATCTCGTCGGTGGAGCCGTCCTGCACGATCTCGCCGTTCACGTAGGTGCGCAGGTACTTGCCGCGGAAGTCCCAGTCGGTGACCAGACCGGGGCCGAGCGGGCAGAGCGTGTCGGAACCCTTGACCCGCAGCATGGAGCCGGCGTCGGTGTCGCGGAAGTCGTGCAGGCCGTAGTCGTTGGCCACGGTGTAGCCGGCGATGTAGTCGCCCGCCTCCGCCGGGGAGATGTTGCGGCAGGTCTTCCCGATGACGATGGCCACCTCCCCCTCGTAGTTGAGGTACTTGCAGCCCTCGGGGCGGACGATCGCGCCGCCGTGCGAGTTGAGCGCCGAGGTCGGCTTGTGGAAGTAGGTGGGGGTGGGAGTCAGCTCGATCTGGAACTCCTCGACCCGGCTGCGGTGGTTGAGGTGCACCGCGACCACCTTGCTGGGGACGACCGGGGGCAGGTGGTGGGCCTCCTCGGCCTTGATCCGGCGGCCGTCGGCGGCGACCAGGTCCTCGCCCTCGCGGACGACCTGGACGGTGGC
>NZ_JAFLNG010000111.1 GCF_017427025.1 Streptomyces sp. FH025 | reverse complement strand
CGTCCTGCCGTCCGTTTTGTCCGGCAAGTCACCTTCGCATGGCGGCACCGTCCGGGCTACCGGGGCGGCACGGCAGGCTCGGCCCCGGCGCCCGCCCGCACGGAGGCGGGCAGGGCCTCGGTGTCCAGTTCGCCGAACCGCGACAGCAGGAAGGTTCCGCCGACCGCCACCGCGAAGCCCGTCAGCGCGCACCAGGCGAAGCCCGGGCGGGCGGCGTCCCCGAGCGAGACCACCCCGACCAGGGCCGGCCCGAAGGTCTCGGCCACCGTCCCGGCGGCGGTCGCGGCCGTCACGGTGCCGCGCTGGAGCGCGAGGGCGTACGCGAGGTAGCCGCCGAGCCCGCCGAGGGCCAGGGCGTACGCGGCCGGGTCGGTGAGGACGGAGCCGACGCCGGAGGCGTCCAGGACGCGCACGGCGAGGCTGGTGATGCCGAAGCCCACGCCGGCCAGCAGGCCGAGTCCGGCCGCGGCGGCGCCGCCGCTCCGGCGGACCAGGAGGAGGGTGGCGAGCAGGATCGCGACGGCGGTGGCGAGCAGCGCCCAGTGGAAGGCGGCCGGGGCGTGGTCCCGGCCCGCCTCGCCGGAGCCGAGCGCGAGCAGCGTCAGGCCGATGACGACGGCGAGGATGCCCGCGACGTCCCCCCGGCGCAGCCTGGCGCCGAGCAGCCAGACGGCGGCCAGGGCGGTGACGGCCAGGCTGGCGTTGGTGACGGCCTGGACGAGGAAGAGCGGCAGGGTGCGCAGGGCGACGATGCTCAGCACGAAGCCGAGGATGTCCAGGAGGGTGCCCAGCAGGAACTGCCAGGACCGCAGCAGAGCGGCCAGCAGCCCGGCCCGCACCCGGTCGGCGCGGGGGGTCGAGCGTGCTCCGCGCGCCTGGAAGACCGCCCCGAAGCCGAAGCAGACGGTGGCGGCCAACGCGGTGGTGAGTCCCAGCAGCATGCCTCTCCCAGCCTCGCCCCCGGTCCGGCCTCCGCTACGGATCTTCCGTGCTGATGCACGACGGCGCCTCTTTACCGCTGTTCGTCACGACGTCCCCGTTGGTCTCGATGACCTTCATCGCGCGGACCTGTTGCATGAGCGGATCCGACATGAATTTCGCCGGCCAGCAGGTCAGCGCGTTCACCTGGGCCCCCTCCAGTGAGCGCACTCCTCTCAGATCGGCCTTGGTCAGATTCGCGCTGAGCAGGAGGGCCTCTTGCAGCGTGGCCCCTCGGAACACGGTTTTGGAGAGATTCGCCCCGATGAAGTTCGCGCCGGTCAGGTTGGCGTCCGTGAAGTCGGCCCCGCGCAGCACGGCGTCGCGGAACTGAGCCCCGGTGAGATCGGCTCCCCTGAAATCGGCGTCGCGCATGTCCTTTCCGTTGAAGCTGATCCCCTTGATCGAATGCTTTCCCGGAGAGAATCCGTACAGCATGGAGGCGACCGTCACGTTGGCGTGCCACGTCGCCTCCTCCTGGGCCACCTCCAGGGATTTCGTCAGGAACTGGATGGACAGCGAAACGGCGAATCCCGTGATGAGGCCTCCGCCCACACCGGAGAGAATGCTGCTTTCGACCGAGTGCGCACCGGACGCCAGCCACCAGGCGATGACGGCCAGCAGGACCCCCAGGAAGACCAGCAGGAAGACGAGAGCCCACTGCCAAGGGGCGATTCCACCCAGCATCGACACCTCCTACCGATTGCACAGGCCCCGAAAACCTGGAAATCGCTAAACAATGGCATTGTTTAGCGATTTCCAGCAAAACTGTACGATCGAACAGTGGGATCCGCTAGTTCTCGACTCCCGTTCGAGTGACCTCCCGGCCCGACATCGCCTTGGGCGGCCCCTAGCCGAGCACGGGGGCGAGCAGGGCGGCCGCCCTGGCGACCAGCAGGTCGTCCTTGGGGGCGGCGGGGTCGGACGGCTTGGTGGAGAGGACGGCGAGGACGACCGGGGCGCCCTGCGGGGTCCAGGCGATGCCCACGTCGTTGGTGGTGCCGTAGTCGCCGGTGCCCGTCTTGTCGGCGATGGTCCAGTCCTGCGGCAGGCCCTCGCGGAAGCGGTGGGTGCTGGTCGTGTTGCCGCGCAGCCAGGTGGTGAGCCGCTCGCGCTGGCCGGGCGGAAGGGCGTGGCCGAGGGTGAGGCTCCGGTAGGTGCGGGCGATGGCGTGCGGGGTCGTGGTGTCGGTGGTCCGGTCCGGCTCGGCCGAGTTCAGCTCGGGCTCCCAGCGGTCCAGGCGGGTGGTCCGGTCGCCGATCGAGCGGCAGAAGCGGGTGACGGCGGCCGGTCCGCCGAGTTCACGGAGCAGCAGGTTGGCGGCGGTGTTGTCGCTGTGGTCGATGGCGGCCGCGCACAGCTCGCCGACGGTCATGCCGTCGGCGAGGTTGCCGGGCAGGCCGGTGACGGGCGCGCCGCCGGCCCGGTCGACATCGGCCCGGGTGTAGCGGATGCGCTGGGCGAGGAACTCGCCGTCGCGGTCGAGGTCCCGCAGGACGGCGGCGACGGCGACGGTCTTGAACACCGAGCACATCGGGAACCGCTCCTCGGCCCGGTGGCGGACGGTCCGGCCGGTCACGAGGTTCCGGCCGTAGACGCCGAGCCGGGCGGAGTGGTCCCGTTCGAGCTGGGCGAGCGACCGGTGGACGTCGGTGCCGCTGCCGGCGCTGCCCGTCCCCTTCGTCCTGTTCGCCGCGTGGGCGGTCCCGCCGGTCGACACCACGGCGGCGACCGCTGCTCCGACGCCGAGCGCCAGGACGGTACGGCGGCTGCGCCGGGCTTCCGAAGGCTGCGCGTGCATTGCTCCCCCTCTGTTCGAATCCTGCGGTGCGAATCGCACCTTCGATCGAAGGGACGCGGCGATCGCTCCGACGGTTCGTCAACGGCCCGAAGTCCGAGCCGTCAGGGTCGGATCGCCACGCCGGCGTAGGCGGACGCCTCGGCGGCCGAGACGGACGGGTCGTCAGCGGTGGGCCGCCAGTGCGGGGTGGGGACGACACCCGGGTCGAGGAGCTTCCAGTCGTCGAAGAAGCGGACGAACTCGTCGAGGGTACGGGCCTGGGCGGCGGTGCCCGCGGCCTCGTAGATGCCGACGATGCGGCGGATCGCCTCGGGCGCGAAGTCCGGCGTCACGTGCGACAGCACCAGGGCGCTGCCGGGGGCGAGCACCGACTTGAGGTGGGCGACCAGCGGGTGGGCGCCGTGGGCGTCGGGGACGAAGTGGAGCAGGGCGTTGAGGGAGAGCGCGACCGGGCGGGCGAAGTCGATGGTGTCGCGCAGGCCGGGTGCGGAGAGCAGGCCGACCGGGTCGGTGACGTCGGCCTCGACGTACGTGGTGCGGCCCTCGGGGGTGCCCATGAGCAGGGCCTGGGCGTGGGTGAGCACGATCGGGTCGTTGTCGGCGTACACCACCCGGGCGCGCGGCTCGACGCTCTGCGCGACCTCGTGCAGGTTGGGCGAGGTGGGGATGCCGGTGCCGACGTCGAGGAACTGGTCGATCCCGGCCTTGGCGAGGACGCGCGTCGAGCGGTGCATGAAGGAGCGGTTGGCCCGGGCCGCGGCGCGCGCCCAGGGGGCGATGGCGAGGACGTGGCCGGCGGCCTCGCGGTCGGCGGCGAAGTTGGTGAAGCCGCCGAGGTAGTAGTCGTACATCCGGGCCGAGTGCGGCACGTTCAACCGCAGGTCGACCCCGTCGTAGAGGCTCATCGCGCTCCCCCGTCGGCATCCCGGGCCACCGCATCGATCGCTGCCCACGGTATCGGAGCGGCCATCGCCTCCCCCGCCTCCCGGCCGTGTCCTCCCTCGCCTGCCCATCAGTCGCCAGATCCCATGAGATGACCATCCGTATTCGGCCATCAGCCTGAAGTGACGGGCTTGCCGGAATGAGGATGGCTGTGGACAGCCCGACCCTCGGGCGGCCCGACGCACAGCCGACGGCCGCGGAAAGCAGGCTCGATGACGATCGACAGGGGCGCCCCCGTACCCGGATACCGAGGAGGGGCGGCGGAGCGCGGCGGCGCGCCGGGGCCGGAACGAGCGGCCGGCGAGGGGGTCGGTCCGCGCCCGGACCTCACCTACGCCGTGTTCTGCGCGACGCATGAACCCGCCTGGCACACCCTCGCGTTGACGCGGATAGGCAGCCAGGCGGACGCCGCGCTGGTGGTCCAGGCGGTCAAGGCCGACCTAGCGCGCTGCTGGCCCCAGGTGCTGCGGTTCGAGGAACCGGCCGCGTACGCCTGGCGGTTGGCCAACCGGCACATCGGGGACTGGGTGGCCGCCGAGGAGCCGGTCGTGGTGGAGGCGGTCACCTTCGCGGCGGTGATCGGGGCGTTCAAGCACGTCGCCGACGGGCTGCTGCACAGCGAGGCGGACGAGGTCCGGCTGTACGCGGCGATCCTCGAACTTCCGGACCGGCAGCGGGACGTGGTGATCCTGCGCTATCTGCTCGGGCTGCACGTCAGGGTGATCGGGGCGTACCTGGGGCGGCCGGTGGCGACGGTGCACTCCAACCTGCGGCACGCCCGGGAGCGGCTGGCGCGCCGGCTCGGGGTGCGCGAACTGCCGGACCGGGGCGGTGAACTGTGACGGTGGAGAGGGAGACGCGGGCGCCGGGCGCGGGGCGTGCGGTGTTCCACGTGCCCCGGCCGGAGCGCGCCCACGCCGACCGGATCGCGGCCCTGCGGCAGGCCCGGCTGACGGCGGCCCCGGCGCACCTGCCCACGGAGCACGAGCAGGCCGCCTTCGAACTGGGCCTGGTGGTCGCGCTGGTGCTGGGCGCGCCGTGCGCGTCCCGGGGGCTGGACCTGCTGGTCAACGCGCGCCGGATCCAGCCCGAGGGCGCGGAGGTGTTCGGCGCCCTGCTGTACGCCACCGGCAAGGAGGAGGCCGCCGAGTTCTGGTGGCGCTTCGCGGCCGGCTCGGGCAGCGGGACGGCCGCGTACTGCCTGCACCTGCACCACCTGAAGCTCGGCGAGACGGACGACGCCGACTACTGGCGAGCCTGGTCCGAACAGCTGTCGGCAGCCGAACGCCAGCCCGGGCCAAGGGAGTTGCTGATGACCAGACCACTGCTGCCGGAGGACGTCCGACGCGACATCCTGTCCCGGGTGCACCGAGGGCTGGCGCCCCAGCTGCCGCCCGCGCTGGTCGCGGTGATCGACCGGCTGCCCTTGCAGGGCGGGGACGAGGAGGAGGTGCCGAGCCCGTGGGAGCTCACCTCGGGGGCGACCTCGGCGTGCTCCTGGGAGCCGCCCTGGAGGCTCGACGGCGAGGAGCAGGGATGACCGGATCGAGTGAGCGGCCAGCGATCATGCCACCCTCCCTCGTTCAGGTGAGCGCGGTCAGTCGGGCGACGACTTCCGGGTCTCGGCCGCTGCCCCGGTGGATCCGCTCTCCGTCCGGGCCCCGGTAGTGGACGCGGTAGTGGTGCGGTGCCATCGCGGTGTCCCGGCCGGGCAGGGACGCGACCACGGCGCGGTGCGCGGTGGCCGGGGTGAGCCGGGGATCGGTGGTGGTGAGCTCGGCGATCAACTCGCCGTCGGCGAAAGCGAGTCGGTGATCGGCTCCGGTCGCGGTGTCCAACAGCGCGCTGACGGCCGCCAGGTCGATCCGGGAGCCGTCGATGACCCGCCAGTCACCGCCGCCCCGCCCGGCGTCCGGTGGACCGGGTGCGTCGGACAGCCGCCCGGTGAGCGGCACCGGCCCCTCGGCGGCGGCCGCCAGGAGGGCGAGCAGGGCGCGGGCGAAGCGCGCGGTCTCCTCGGCGTCGAACACCTGGGGGCAGGCGACCAGGGCGAAATCGAGGCTGCCGGTGATCCGCAGGATGGTGAACATCAGCCGCACCGGCAGCGGTGGCGCGGGCAGCGGGGTCAGTTCGGGGTCCACGGTCGGGACGGGCTGGGCGTCGGCGACGGCGGCGGGGATGGTGAGGCTCAGATCGTTGACCACCACCTGGCGGGCGAAACGCGAGCCGCGCGCATGGGCGATGTCGTCCATCAGCCTCCAGACCCGTTCGGCGTCCAAGGTGCTGTGCCAGTAGGCGCTCAGCGAGGCCGACTTGGCGCGGCCGATCAGCTGGTCGAGGTCGTCGGTGCCGGTGTCGAGCAGGATCAGGGCGTCCTGGGCGAGGGTGCCGACGTGGTCGACCAGCGCGGCCCGCTGCCGGTTCGCCGAGAGCGCGGAGATCACCAGCTCGGCGCTGTCGGCCCGGCGGGCGACGAGGGCGGCGAAGGCCGCGAGCAGGACGACGGACGGGCTCGCGCCGGTGCGACGGCAGACGGCGGCGAGGTCGGCGGCGGCCTCGCCGGAGCGGACCAGCAGGGCGCCGGGCTCGCGCGGCGGGCCGGTGATCCGGGAGTTCGCGAAGACGGCCTGCGGTCCGGTGGCCAGGATCCGGGCCCAGTGCCGTAGGGCGTTGGCCGCCTTCCGACGGCCCTGGAGTCCCTGTTCGACGACGGCGATCTGCCGCGGCGTCGGCGCGGTGACGGGCGGGAGTTCCTTGCCGACGGCCAGGGCGCACCAGTCCTCGATCAGCACGGCGGTGGCGGCGCCGTCGGCGCCGGCGTGACAGACGACCACGACCAGGCGGAGCAGTCGCTCGCCGTCGGCGAGCAGGGTGAAGCGAAGGCGCGGGGGCGCTTCCAGCCCGACCGGGACGACGACCTCTTCGCGACCCAACTCCGCCGCTAGAGCGTCCAGTTCGTATTCATCGAGGCTCCCCGTCTCGACCACGCGCACCGCGAACCGGCCCTCCGCGTGCACCACCTGGCGGTCCG
The DNA here is from genome assembly GCF_017427025.1 of Streptomyces sp. FH025. Classification (GTDB taxonomy): domain Bacteria; phylum Actinomycetota; class Actinomycetes; order Streptomycetales; family Streptomycetaceae; genus Kitasatospora. The sequence continues at coordinate 8,652 of NZ_JAFLNG010000111.1, read as the reverse complement.
GGAAGCCGTCCGGGCCGGAGCCGGGCGGGAAGGAGGTCCGCAGCGACTCGTGCCGCTCGACCAGCAGCCGCAGGGCGAGCAGTCCGGCGGAGAGCGAGGTGCCGGGCGGCACCGGCCAGACGGACTCCCCGTTGATCTGCTCGGGGGCGTCGCGCCGGATGCACCGGATCATGTTGTCCTGGCCGCGGGTGAGCGGGCCCGAGCCGGTGCTCGTCGCGGCGAACCGGACGGTGACACGGCGGGAGTTCCCGAGCCCGTCGCGCGGCGCGGGGTCATCCGGCGCGGGGCCGTGCGAAGCGGGATCGTGCGGTGCGGGATCGTGCGGTGCGGGATCGCGGGGTTCGGGATCGTGCGGTGCGGGATCGTACAGGGTCACGTCGTACGCGCCTCTCGGCTCTCCGGGCAGGGCTCCGCGGGGTGTGCCCGGGACGCTACCAGCGGCCACAGAACAAGGTCCAGACCAATCCAGCCATATTCAACTTCCGTGCCACACAAGTGAGTTGACATGAATCGGCGATGCGCCGAGGACCGCGACGGCGGCCCGGTACGGCCCCGGGACGGGCACGTCGCAGAGCCGGACCGGCCCCTCGCCGAGCGGGCCCGGATCGGCCAGCAGCAGCGGGGACGGCCCCGCCACGGACACCCCGAGGGACTGCGCGAGCCGTCCGCCGTACGCCTTCACGCAGGCCTCGCGGCGGCACCACAGCCCGGTGAAGCGCTCCGCCCGCTCGGCGGGGCGAGCGGGCTCCGCGACGAACCGCGCCTCCTCGAACGGGAACCAGCGAGCGGCCATCCGCTCGGCCGCCCGGGCGTCGGGCACCCGCTCGACGTCGACGCCGACCGGCCGCCCCTCGGTGATGGCCAGGACCGCGAGGGCCTCCGAGGCCGACCAGTTCACCCGCAGCTCACCGGCGCCGACCGGCTCCGGCTTGCCGTGCCGGCCGCGCCGCCACACCACCTCGGCCGGGCGCACGCCCAGCCGCGCGGCGACCAGCCGCCGGACGACACCACGCACCACGGTGAAGCGGCTGCGCACCACCGGGAGCGCGCCCGCCACCCGGGCGCGCTCCCGCACGTCCAGCGATTCCCACAGCTCCTCGACGAGTTCGGCGGGTTGGTCGGTGCGGATCAGCCGGAGCTCGACCTCGGTCACGACAGGGCCAGGGTGCTGAGCACCCCGAGCCGCCGGTCGAGCCCGGCGACCAGCACCGGCCGCCCCTGCGCCCGCCACTGCGGCAGGTGCTCGGCGAGCCGCGCCCAGACTCCGGTGAACGGCTGGGCGTCCGGCCCGTCCCCGGCGGTCGAGTCCAGCACCGCCACCTCGGGCCCCAGCTCCTCCGCCCGCGCCCGTACGAACCGCTCCGGCTCCGAGACGTCCGACCGCTGGTGCACGGCCAGCCCGGCGCCCGGGGCCTCCTCGCAGACCAGCACCACCACCGCGTGCCGCTCCGGCATCGCCACCGGCTCGGCCGGCCGGTAGTGCAGCGCGGTCTGCTCCGCGAGCACCACCACGGCCCGGCGACAGGCGCCCGTGCGGTGGTACTCGGCGGCCAGCCGCAGGGCGGTGAAGGCGGCGGCGGTGCCCTGGTCGCAGATCGCGAACGCCAGCGGGCCGCCCGGGACGGACCGGCTGAGCGCGAGCGAGGACGGCGCGCCGGGGCGGACGTCCGGGGTGTCGAACGCGAGGATCAGCAGGTCCACCGGCGTGTCGTCGGCCACCGCCTCGCGCAGCAGCCCCGCGGCCAGCTCCTCGTAGGAGTGGCCGGCGCCCTCACCCAGCAGGTCCTCCCGCAGCGGCAGGCCGTACGGGCGGACGAGGTCGGAGACGAACACCCGGAGGTCGGGGTCGAGCGAGGTCTCCGAGCGGCCGTCGAAGCGGCGGGCGAGGATCCGGGTGATCCGCAGACCGGGGGAACCGGCGGCCACCGGTCAGTCCTCGGCGATGAGGTGCCCGGCGACGTAGTCGGCCAGCCGGGTGACCGTCCGCAGGTCGTCCTCGGTGATCTGCTCGACGTCGACCTGGATGTCGAGCGACTCCTCCAGCTCCAGGATGAGCTCGATGGTGCCGGCCGAGGTGAGGCCGAGGTCGTCGAACAGGCAGGCGTCCTTGGGGATCTCGGGCAGTTCGCGCTTGAGCACGCGCGGCAGGAGCTCGCCGATGCCGTGCAGGATGCGCTCGCGCAGCTCGGGGTCAGTGGTCTGGACCAGGGATTCTGACATGGGTGAACCGTCCCGTCGTACGTGGGAAGTGTGCTCTGGGGTTCGGAAGGGGTTGAGCGATGGATTCGAAGAAGGGGATTCCTGGCGGACCGTCAGCCGTCAGTACCGCATCGCCATCGCGGAAAAGGTGGCTCCGACACCGGCGGCGGCGATCAGGTAGTGGTCGCCGCGGCGGATCAGCCCCCGCGCGGTGGCGGTGTGGAGGTTGATGAGGCTGTCCGCAGCGAAACTGTGCCCGACCGACAGCACGTTGTCCAGCACCACCTTTTCGAGCGGGTAGCCGATCCGGCGCGCTATCATCCGCCACGACGCCTGGTTGACGTTGTGCGGGAGCACCGCGGCCAGGTCGGAGAGCTCCAGCCCGGCCTCGTCCAGCGCCGCCTCGATGGCCTCGACCATGACGTTCGGGTACTCGCGCTGGTACCGGGCGAGCAGGTCCGGGTCCTCGGCCAGCCGGCCGTCGAACTCCGGGCGTTGGCGCACCGCGAAGGAGAGCACCCGGTGGTGCTCGCCTCCGGCGCTGACCAGGCAGGCGGCCGAGCCCTCGGCGAAGATGCCGGTCTCGGGCACCACCTGGGCGTCCCTGGTGAAGGTCTTCTCCCCCGCCAGGACCAGCGCCAGGGCCTGCGGGTCGGGATCGCCGGCGAGCAGTCTGCCCGCCAGGTCGATGGCCAACAGGCCCACCGCGCAGGCGTGGTGGGTCACGGTGAAGGCGGCGGCGTGCGCCAGGCCGCGCGCGCCGAGCAGCGCGTGCAGCGGGTTGAGCGGGTGGGGCACCGCCACCGGCATGCTGCGGGCGTGGATCACGAAGCGGACATGCCGTTCGCGTCCGCGCAGCTCCGGCAGGTTGTCCAGGGCGGCGTCGAGCAGGTCGGGCAGCGTCCCGGCCGGGTCCAGTCGGAGCTGGTCCAGGCCGTGGAAGCGGCGGAAGAGACGGAGTTGACGTGGGGTCAGGCCGATTCGCTCGCCCACCGCCTCGATGGGCACGGCGTGTGGGGGGAGGTGAACGGCCACTGCCTCCAGTGCGGTCACGCGGGCTAGTATTCCGACGCCCGCCTGGTCGCACAAGTGATCTCGGGCCCCTTCTCCTTCGCCGCCGGCCTCCCCGATCGCCGGGACCGCCGCGCCCGCCTCCACACCGTCGACCGGACGGGAGATTCCCTTGTCTGATTCCGAACCCACCTGCCCCGACCAGCCGTTGAACAGTGAGCTGGCCGCGATCCTGGCCGAGGTGGCCGCAGCGCCGCCCGGCTGGGAGCACCGGCTGACCCCGGACGCCCGGCTGGACGGCGACCTGCTGCTGGACGAGTGCGAACTCGCCGACCTCGCGCTCCGCCTGCGCGAGCGCTTCGGCGCGTCCGCCGATCTGGCCGCCCTGCGCGCCGGGCTGGACCTGGCCGGCCTGGAGGCGCTCACCCTCGCCGACGTCCAGGCACTGCTCCCCGAGGAGGACGCACGATGAGCCGGTTCCTGCTGGTGATGCCCCCGTTGACCGGGCACGTCAATCCCGCCGCCGGCATCGCCGCCGAACTGACCGTACGCGGCCACGAGGTGGCCTGGACCGGCACCGAGTCGGTGCTGCGCCCGCTGCTCGGCCCGGACGCCCGCGTGCTGGGCACCGGCACCCGGGCCTTCCGTGCGCAGGGCGGGCACGGGCTGGCCGCCCTGCGCTCGCTCTGGGAGGGCTTCATCGTCCCGTACGCGCGGTTCACCGCGAAGCCGCTGGACACGATCGTGCGGGAGTTCCGGCCGGACGTGCTGCTGGTGGACCAGCACACCCCGGCGGGCGCGCTGGTCGCGCACCGGCACGGCCTGCCGTGGGCGAGCTTCGCGCCCGGGGCGATGGAACTGGGCCGCCCCTACCGGGCGTTGCCGCAGGTCGAGGCATGGATGACCGGGCTGCTGCGCGGGCTGTGGGAGCGCGCCCGGCTGCCCGGGGAGGAGTACCGGGATCCGCGCTTCTCCCCCGCCCTGGTGCTGGCCACCACGGGGCCCGCACTGACCGGCACCGCCCCGCCGCCGGAGCACGCGCTGGTCGGGCCGCTCCTCTCGGCGCGCCCGCACGACCCGGACTTCCCGTGGGCGCGACTGCTGCCCGGGCGGCGGCGGGTGCTGGTCACCATGGGCACGCTGGCCGGCGAACTCGGCGCGGACTTCCACGCGCGGGCCGCCCGGGCGCTGGAGCTGTGCGGTCCCGAGGTGCAGCCGGTGTTCGCCGCGCCGCGCGAACTGCTGCCCGAACTCCCGCCGCAGGCCGTCGCGGTGGACCGGGCGCCGGTGCTGGAGCTGATGGCGCGCGGCGAACTGGACGCGGTGCTCTGCCACGGCGGGATGAACACCGTGGGCGAGGCGTTGGCGCACGGACTGCCGCTGGTCACCGCGCCGATCCGGCACGACCAGCCGTTCGTCGCCGCGCAGGTGGCGGCGGCCGGAGCGGGCGTACGGGTGCCGTTCGCCCGGGTGACGCCGGAGCGGCTGGCGCACGCGCTGCGCTCCGTACTCGACACAACGGACCACCGGGAGCGGGCGGTTCAGGTCGGCCGGGAGCTGCTGGCCGGCGGCGGTGCGGTGGCCGCGGCGGACCGGCTGGAGGCCCTGGCCGCGCGGTGAACTCCCTTCGTGAACCGCCGCCCGTGGGCCGCCCTTTAGCAGATCAGCGGATCACAGGTCCATTGGTCTAGGCCATTGTTTCCTGGTCGGGGTTGACCCTAGGGTGTCGCACCGACGCCGCCTTCCCAGGCGCCGAGCCCGCCCTCTCCGGGGTGCCGTGGCAGCCCATCCCCGTACGGGAGTTCCGGTTGATCGAGACCACGGGACTGCGCAAGTCCTACCGCAAGAAGACCTCCCGCAGGAGCGGTGAGGACTCCACCGTCGACGCCGTGCGCGGCATCGACCTGTCCGTCGCCGCAGGCGAGATCTACGGCTTCCTCGGCCCCAACGGCGCCGGGAAGACCACCACCCTGCGCATGCTGGCCACGCTGATCCGCCCGGACGGCGGACAGGCCGTCATCGCCGGGGCCGACCTGTTCGAGGACCCGGCCGGGGTCCGCCGCCGGATCGGCTACGTCGCCCAGGGCGGCGGCACCACCGACAACGTCAGCGGCCGCGAGGAACTCGTGCTCCAGGCCCGGCTGTACGGCGCGGGCAAGGCGCAGGCCGTCCAGGCCGCCGAGGACGCGCTCAAGGCCTTCCACCTGGGCGAGTTCGGCGACCGCCCGTGCGCCACCTACTCGGGCGGCCAGCGCCGCCGGGTCGACATCGCGCTCGGCGTGATCCACCAGCCCCGGGTGCTCTTCCTGGACGAGCCCACGGTCGGGCTCGACCCGGCCAGCCGGGCCCACGTCTGGGAGGAGATCCGGCGGCTGCGCACCGAGGGCATGACCGTGGTCGTCACCACGCACTACCTGGACGAGGCCGACGCGCTCTGCGACCGTGTCGCCATCGTCGACCACGGCCGGGTGGTGGCCGAGGGCACGCCCGAGGCGCTCAAGCGGGAGATCTCCGGGGACGTGGTCCTGCTCGGCCTCGACGGGACCGTCGAGGGCCTCGCCGAGCGCGCGGCCGAGGTGCTGCGCCCGCAGCCGTACCTGCACCGGCTGGAGCCTAACGGGGACGAGGGGCTGCGGCTCTACCTGGAGGACGGCGCCGCGGCGATCCCGCAACTGCTGCGCGCCCTCGACGCGGCGGGCGTGACGCCCGGCACCGTGCAGCTCCAACGGCCCAGCCTGGACGACGTGTTCCTGGCCCGCACCGGCCGCTCGCTCCAGCAGTCCTGACCCGACCGACCCCTCCCGCTCGACCCCTTGGGGAGAACGTGAAGCTCGCCCGCGACACCTGGCTGATCTTCCAGCGCCAGCTCCTGCTCCTGCTCCGCACCCCGATCTGGATCGCCGTCGGCATCATCCAGCCCGTGTTCTACCTCCTGCTGTTCGCCCCGCTGCTGAAGAAGGTGCTCGCCCCCGAGGGCGCGAACAGCTACGCCGACGCCTACCAGGTGTACGTACCGGGCCTGTTGGCGGTGCTGTGCATCTTCGGCGGGCTGTTCACCGGCTTCAGCCTGCTGGGTGAGCTCAAGGCCGGGATCATCGAGCGCTCCCGGGTGACCCCGGTGAGCCGGCTCGCCCTGCTGCTCGGACGGGCGCTGCGGGAGATGGTGGCGCTGCTGGTGCAGGCCGTCCTGATCACGCTGATCGCGCTGCCGTTCGGGCTGCGGGTCAGCCCGCTGAACCTGCTGCTCGCCTACCTGCTGCTGGGCCTGCTGGCGCTGATGACCTCGGCCATCTCCTTCGGCATCGCGCTGATGGTGCCCACCGACGCGGCGATGTCGCCGGTGGTGAACACCCTCGCCCAGCCGATCGCGTTGCTGTCGGGGGTGCTGCTGCCGCTCACCCTGGCGCCGGACTGGCTGCAGCAGCTCGCCAAGTGGAACCCCTTCTACTGGGCAGTGGAGGGCATGCGCGCGCTGTTCTCCGGGCACGCCGGGGACGCCGTGGTCTGGCAGGGGCTGCTGGTCGTCGTCGTGATGACCGTGCTGGCGGTGTACTGGTCGGCGCGGCTGTTCTCCACCCGGGTGCGGTAGGGCGGAAACGCGTGGGGCCCGACTCGCTCAGGCGAGCCGGGCCCCAGCGGCATGCTCAGGAGGCGATGAACGCCGCCAACTTGGCCACACCACCGATGATCTGACTCTGCGTCAGCGAGCTGATGGAGAGCCGGAGCCGGTGCTCGCCGCCGCCCGCCGGGTAGAACGGCGCCATCGGCGTCCAGAGCACCCCGAACTCGCGCGCGCACCGCTCCATGGCCACGTCGTCGGCCGTGAAGGGCACCGTCAGCACCGCGAAGAAGCCGCCCTCCGGACGGTTCCAGGACACCCCCAGCCGGCGCCGCTCGGAGGCCGGGAAGTGCCGGTCCAGCTCCCGCAGCAGGGTGTCCATCCCGGCCGCGTAGCGGGCCGTGGCACGGGCGTTGGCGGCACGCAGCCGGCAGTCGTGCGTCAGCAGCATGCCGCCGATGACGGCCTGGCTGAGCGCGGGCGTGTTGACCGTCGTCATGCTCTTGAGCTTCGCCAGCTCGTCCGCGAGCAGGCCGCGCCGCCCGCCGGGCCCGGCCACCCGCTGGTCGGCGACCACGTAGCCGAGGCGGGCGCCGGGGAAGCAGGTCTTGGCGAAGGAGCCCAGGTAGACGACCCGGCCGTCGCGGTCGAGGGCCTTGAGGGTGGGCCGCGGGCTCGGGGTTCGGGCGAAGAAACCGTACGGGTTGTCCTCGACGACCAGCAGCCCCTCCTCGGCGGCGGCCTCCAGCAGCCGGGTCCGGGCGTCGACCGGCATGCTGGCCCCGGAGGGGTTGGCGAAGTCCGGCACGACGTAGAGGGCGCGCGGGCGGCGGCCCTCGGCCCGTACGGCCCGTGCGGCGGCGCGCACGGCCTCCGGGTCGGGGCCGCCCTCGGGGCCCTCGGGGACCGGGACGGTGGCCAGGTCGAGCAGCCGGGCGGCACCGGTGACGCCGACGTAGCAGGGCGAGCTGACCAGCAGCACGTCGTCCCGGCCGGCGCAGAGCGCACGCAGGGTGAGCAGCATTCCCTCCTGGGCGCCCACGGTGAGCACCAGGGCCTCGGGGGCGACGGAGAGTCCCTCGTCGTTGGCCAGGGTGCGGGCGACCAGGTCGGCGATGATGCCCTTGGTGGGGCCGTACTGGAACAGCGTGGTGCGTACGGCGTCCCGGTCGAGGCCGCGCTCGGCCAGGTGGGTGAGGTAGGCGTCCAGGTACCGGGGGACGTACTCGGGCTCGAAGAAGCCCTCGTAGGGGCGGCCGGGGGCGAAGGAGACGGCCTCGGGGTAGCGGATGGTGGCTTCGTTGAGGAAGGTCATCGCGTCCAGCAGCGGGTCGGCGAGCGAGCCGTGCAGGTCGGCCAGGTCGAGGTTCACCGCAGCGCCTCCCGCAGTCGCGCGGCGGCGTACGCCTGGGCCTCGGCGGCGGCGTCCAGGGTGCCGGTCATGGCGAAGAAGCCGTGCGGCGCGCCCTCGTAGCGGCGCAGTTCCACCGGCACCCCGGCGGCGCGCAGGGCCTCGGCGTACTGCTCGCCCTCGTCGCGCAGCGGGTCGTACTCGGCGGTGAGGACGGTCGCCGGCGGCAGTCCGGCCAGGTCGGCGGCGCGCAGCGGGGAGGCGTACGGGCTGGCGCCGTCGGCGGGGTCGGCCAGGTAGTGGCCCCAGTACCAGGCGACCGAGCGGCGGTTGAACAGCAGCGGGTCGTCGTGTTCGCGCAGCGAGGCGGTGTCGGCGGCGTGGTCGGTGTTGGGGTAGACCAGCAGCTGGTGGCGCAGGACCGGGCCGCCCTCGGCGCGCAGCAGCAGGGTGAGGGCGGCGGCGAGGTTGCCGCCGGCGCTGTCGCCGCCGACCGCTAGGCGGTCCGGGTCGATGCCGAACTCCTCGGCTT
>NZ_JAFLNG010001109.1 GCF_017427025.1 Streptomyces sp. FH025 | reverse complement strand
CTCTCGACGTGATCCTGTACCACTACCAGCCCACCAAGGCACGCGCCCTGCGCGAGGCCGTCCTGCCGCTGGCACGGCGGGCGGCGGCCGGCGGACTGAAAGCGCACGTCGAGCGGCACTGGCGGTTCGGACCGCACCTGCGGTTGCGGCTGGAGGGGCCGGCCGAGCGGGTGGCCGTCGCGGCGGAGGAGTCCGCCGAGGTGCTGCGGGCGTGGTCGGCCGCGCACCCGTCCGTCGCCGACCGGACGGAGGAGCAACTGCTCGCCGAGGCTGCGGTCGCCGGGCGGGCCGAGCTGATCGCGCCGCCGTACGGCCCGCTGGTGCCGGACAACACCGTCCGGGTCGTGCCCGCCGACCCGGCCGCAACCGCCGCCATGCACGCCCTGCTCGGGTCCGAACCGGCCGCACTGCGCGACGAGTTGATGCGGCTCGGGCTGCCCGCGATCACTTCGGCCTGCGAGTTCCTCGGGGAGCACGGCGACACGGCGCAGGCCCGGGTGCAGCTGGTGGTCACGGCGCTGGCGGCGCACGCGAGCACGCACGCCGACGGGCTGGTCGGCGGGCACTACTCGTTCCTCTCCCACCTGGAGGACTTCCTCGCCCACGAGGACCCGGACGGCCGCCTGCGCTCCGCCTTCGAACAGCGCTGGGAGCGCGGCGGCGCCGCCGTCACGGAGCTGGTCGGCCGCATCGCGGGCGGGGGTGCGCGCGGCTGGGAGCGGGACTGGGCGCACTGGTCGGCCACGGCCTGGAACCGGGCGGAGCGACTGCTGGCGGCCGGGGTGGACCTGTCCGGCCGCGGTGAGGAGTACCGGGCCCGCGCCGCCGCCCTCGGAGACCGGGCCACCGCCGAGCGGTGGGACTTCGAACTGCGCACCCGTTACAGCGAGTTCCACCGGATGGTGACACGCAGCGACCCCACCGGAACGCTGTTCAGCCGCACCGACTACCTGATCTACCGGACCAGCACCAACGCCCTGTACCGGCTCTTCGCGATCTGCGACGTCCGCCCGGTGGAACGCTATCTGGCCGCCCACCTCGTCGTGCGCAGCGTGCCCGAGCTCACCGGGCACCGGTGGCAGGACTACATCAGCCAGGTGATCGCCCGGGTCGAGGGGGCGGCGTGACGGCCGAACCGGTCACCGGGCGCACCCGGTTGCGTCCGGGCGTGGCGGTGACCCCGCTGCTGGAGGGGCTGCACCTGCGCGGCCGCGGCACCAGCCTCACCCTGGAGGGCAGCCGCTCGCTGCCGGCGCTGTGGGAGGTCCTGTCGGCACGGCTCGGCGCCGACCCGCAGGCCCTGGCGGAGGCGGGGCACCCGAGGACGGAGGCGGCGCTGGCCACCGTCACCGCCCACCTGCGTGAGCACGGCCTGCTGGTCGACCACCCCGACGGCGCCGAACCGCCGCCCTGGCCCGGCTCGGTGGCCGACCGCCCCGGGGACGCGGCGCAGGCCCTCGCCGCCGCGCGCCCGGTCGTGGCCTCGGCGGACCCGGACGACGAGCCGGCCCGCGCGGTGGCGCGCGCCCTGGCCCGGGGCGGGGCGGTGCCGTCGGTCGTCAC
>NZ_JAFLNG010001108.1 GCF_017427025.1 Streptomyces sp. FH025 | reverse complement strand
CAGGACGCTCCCGCGGGGCGTCCACTGCTGCTCGGCCGCACGGGGGTGGGGGGCGCGGGTCAGTCGCCGGGCCAGGATCCCGGACGGACGGACCGCCACCTGGTCCTCGCCGCAGCCGGCCAGGACGGCGACCAGCCGGCCCGCGGTCTGCTCGTCGACCGTGCCGGGCAGGTCGACCGACCCACCCCAGCGGTCCGGGTGTTCCAGCGCCACGACGCGGCCCAGGCCCCACACCTGCGTCTGCACCGGGCGGGCCGGGCCCGTGCCCGGTCCGTCGGCCACCGCGCCGGACGTGACCACCCACAGCGGTGCACCCACCTCGGCGTCGCCGAGCGCCTGCACCAGGGTCAGCGTCGCGGCGAAGCCTGCGGGAACCACCGGGTGCTCGGGCACGGGAGTCTCGTCCAGGGCCAGCAGTGACACCACACCGGCGAACCCGGACTCCGGCAGCACCGCACGGATCCGCTCCGCCGCCAGCTTCCGGTCGGCCGCGGCCGTGGCCTCCAGGACGACGAGCTCGGCACCGCGGGCGCTCAGCGCCGCCGTGCACTGCTCGGCGAAGGCGGCGTCGGCCCCTCCGGCGGGGAGCACGACCAGCCACTGCCCGGACAGCCGGGCGGGGGCGGGGTCGGCGACCGGCGCCCAGGTGACGCGGTAACGCCAGTTCTCCGTCACCGAGCGGTCCTGCTCCCGCCGGCGCCAGGACGCCAGGGCGGGCAGCACGGCGCCGAGTTGCCGCTGGTCCTCGATCGCGAGCGTGTCGGCGAGCCGGGCCAGGTCCCCGCCCTCGACGGCGGCCCAGAACCGGGCCTCCGCCTCGGTGCTCGCACCGTCGCCGCCCGTCGGAGGCGCCGTCACGGCGGCCTGCAGCCAGTAGTGCTGGTGCTGGAAGGCGTAGGTCGGCAGGTCCACCGGCTCGGCGGCCGGCAGGACGGTCTTCCAGTCGACCGGGAGGCCGCCGACGTAGGCCTGGGCGAGAGCGGTGACCAGACGGGCGGCGCCGCCGTTGTCACGCTCCAGCGAGCCCACGCTCAGGACGTCGAGTCCGGCGTCCTCGGCGGTCTCCGTGACGGCCGCGGTCAGCACCGGGTGGGTGGAGACCTCGACGAACGCCCCGTAGCCACCGCCCAGCAGGGTGCGGACGGCCTCCTCGAAACGGACCATCCGACGCAGGTTCGCGTACCAGTACCCCGCATCCGCCTCGGTGCCGGTGAGCCACTCGCCGGTCACCGTGGAGATCATCGGCACCCGGCCCGCCCGCGGGGCGATCCCGGCCAACTCCTCGGTGAGCACCGCCTCCAGGGGCTCGACGGCCGGGGAGTGCGCCACGAAGTCCGTCGCCGGGATCCGCCAGCGCAGCACCTTGCGCGAAGCCAGCTCACGCTCGAACTCCGACAGCGCCTCCGGCTCACCCGAAACCACCACCGCGGCAGGGCCGTTGACCGCCGCCACCGACAGCCGCTCGCCCCAGCCCTCGACGATCTCCCGCACCGCCGGCGAAGGCATCACCACCGACACCATCGAGCCCTGGATGGACAGGCTCGTCAGCGCCCGCGCCCGGACGGT
>NZ_JAFLNG010001107.1 GCF_017427025.1 Streptomyces sp. FH025 | reverse complement strand
GGACCGGTGGGCACCGGTGGCGCGTCCGCGTGAACTTCGGGTGCGGCTGTGGTACCCGGCCGCCGTGCGCGGTGGCGGGGACGGACGGGCGCCGTGGATGGGTGCGGCGGAGTGCGCACACCTGGAGGCGGCGTACTTCGGTGTCCCGCCGGGGCGTCTGCGCTGGCCCGTCACCCGCGCCGTGTCCGGTGCGCGGGTCGACGGCACGCGCCGGCGCCCGGTGGTGCTGGGTTCCCACGGGTCAGGCGGGGACAGCGCGTTCAACACGGTGCTCGCGCAGGAGCTGGCTTCGCACGGTCACGTGGTGGCGGCCCTGGACCACACCTTCGACGCGGGGGAGGTGGAGTTCCCCGGGGGCCGGCTGGAGGTGCGGGACAAGGCGCGGGTGCACGCGATGAGCGATGCCGAGGTGGTCGCGTACCGGGCGGCCGACGTGCGGTGCGTCCTGGACCGTCTGGAGCGCGGCCCCCTGCCGGCGGGCCTGGACGGGGTGCTCGACCTGGGGGCGGTGGGCATGTTCGGCCATTCGATGGGCGGGGCCACCACCGTGCAGGCCATGCACGAGGATCCGCGGATCCGGGCGGGCGCGGTGCTGGACGGGCCGGTCTTCGGCACCTCGGCGACCGCCGACCAGGCACGTCCGCTGCTGCTGATGGCCTCCGCCTGGGACAGCCCCGCCCGCGACGCGATGTGGCGGACGCTGTGGCCGCACCTGACGGGCTGGCGCCGGCGGCTGACCCTGCTGGGCTCGGGTCACCTGTCCTGCACGGACCTGGCGCTGCTGATCCCGCAGGGGCAGGCCGTCTTCGCCTGGCCGCCGCAGGACCTGGAGCACTTCCTGGGCACCGGCGACGCCCAGCGCGCGGTGGCCGCCCAACGCGCCTATCTCGCCGCCTACTTCGACCTCCACCTGCACGGGCGCCCCACTGCGCTGTTCGACGCGCCCTCGCCGCACTGGCCCGAGATCGTGCTCGACGCCTGAGCACGCCACTGCGCTCTTCCGCTCGGGTGGGCGCACGATCGGGTGATGTGGTGCCCGATCGGTGGTTCCGGGCGGGGCGGGTGGCTACAACAAGGGCATGACGATCACGAAGAGTGCGCGTGCCGTGGTGTTCGCCGCGGCCGTCGCCGTACTGCCCCTGGCCGCCCCTGCCCCCGCTTCCGCTTCCGTTTCGGCGGGGGAGGCCAGGTGGGCGTGCGCGTCCGAGGACGGGCGGGACTACCCCGGGGGTGGCGAGGACTTCGAGGTCCGTACGCACCTGTGCCTGGGGGTGACCGCGCGGGGGACGCTCACGCCGAGTCTGACCACGTACTGCAACTCCAGGTCGGTGGATGGGAGTTGGTCTCCCGCCGGTTGCTCGGTCCGGGGTATCGGCTGGAGGCTGACCGGGCCGGGCGGCCGGGTCTTCGAGGGTGCCATGCCCGACGACCCCGGTGGCACCGGGTTCATCGACTACGCCGAGGACGTGCCGTGCCTGAACGGGGACTGGACGTACGAGATCGACACGACCCACTACGCGGGCGTGCGCTACGGCGGCACCTCCGTGAGGATCTCCTACTCCCGCAC
>NZ_JAFLNG010001106.1 GCF_017427025.1 Streptomyces sp. FH025 | reverse complement strand
CCGCCGCTGCCTGCCGCTGATGATGGCCAACCAGTCGGAGTGGTGGATCCTCAACAACAGCACGTTCACCGTCGAATGGGAGGGCAACCGGCACGCCCCCGCCCTGCGGGTGCGCTACGCCGACGAGAACGCCCGACGGGCGGCGTTCAGCAACTTCGGGCACGGCGTGCTCACCTTCCACCTGCCCTACCTCTTCCGCACCCCGCCGGGCTGGGACCTGCTCGTGCGCGGCCCGGCGAATCTGCCCAAGGACGGGATCACGGCCCTGTCGGGACTCATCGAGACCGACTGGACCAGCGCGTTCTTCACCATGAACTGGCAGGTCACCCGGCCGCACCACCCGATCGAGTTCCGCGCCGGGGAGCCGGTGTGCGCCTTGGTGCCGCAACGGCGCGACGAGCTCACCCGTTTCCGGCCCGAGACCACTCCACTGGCCGGATCGCCCGAGGAAGCGGGCTACCGCGCCTTCAGCGCCAGCCGGGACCGGTTCAGCGAGGAACGCCTCATCCCGGGCACCCGGGCGCACCAACAGCAGTTCCAGCGCCACTACCTGCGCGGCGAGAACCACCACGGCGAGCGGTTCCCGGAGCACCGGCGCAAGGTGGACCTCCAACCGTTCACCGACCGCGCCCTGAACGCCGAGGAGAAGGAGTAAGTAGCCATGCCCCTGCCGGAATTCGACCTGGCACGGCTGCTCGCGCCGGTCACCGTCGAGGAATTCGAACGCGACTTTCGCGAGCAGCAGCCCCTGCACGTGGCGCGCGAACAGCCCGGCCACTACCGGGAGCTGCTCACTCTCGACGACTTCGACAGGCTGCTCGCGCTGTCCGGCCCCGACTTCCACCAGCTCCGGGTGGTCCACGCCGGACGCAAGGATCCCGTCGAGCCGGGTACCCGCCTGGGCACCATCTACGACGCCTTCGAGGCGGGCGCCACCCTCCAGGTGCAGCACGTCGACTCCCGCTGGGAGCCCCTGCAACCGCTCACCCGGGCCCTCGGCCAGTGGGCCGGCGCCAAGGTCTGGGCCAACGCCTACCTCACGCCCGGCGGCAACGCCCAGGGCTTCGTTCCGCACCACGACGGGCACGACGTCCTGGTCGCGCAGATCCACGGCACCAAACGCTGGCGCCTCTACGGCGTGCGCACCCCGCTGCCCTTCGAAGGCCGGATGTTCCGGGAGAGCAGCCCGGGGGCCGCCCGGTACGACCGGCACCTCCTCCTGCGGGCCGGCGATCTGCTCTACCTGCCGCGCGGCACCATCCACGCGGCGGCCACCGAGGACGTCACCTCCCTGCACCTCACCATCGCCGTCGAGCCGGTGCTGTGGTCCACCGCCATCCAGGACGGGATCCGCAGGGTCTTCGAGCAGGATGTCGCCTTCCGCCGCTCGATGCCGCCCGGGTTCGCCGCCCTGCCGCGGACCGAGGAGACCATGGCCGAACTGCTTCGCCTGCTGTGGGAACGCCTCTCGCCGCGGGAGCTGGTCGCGCAGGCGCAGCGCACCGCCGCCGGACTCCAGACCCCCGGCGCACGCGGCCGCCTCACCGCCATCGCCGCGGCCGACCCTGCCCCCG
>NZ_JAFLNG010001105.1 GCF_017427025.1 Streptomyces sp. FH025 | reverse complement strand
ATCGCCGTCTCCTACAGCTACGACAAGCCCCAGGTCCCGGCCGGCACCCCCGGCAACTCCTGCGACATCGGCATCTTCGACGCCCGCGGCACCGACCTCGGCAGCCCCGGCTTCCGCGGCTGGTCCGGCGGCTTCCGCACCGAGTTCGCCCTCGCCCGCGACACCGCGACCCCCGGCTACCTCCCCGGCCCGATCGACCCGGGCACCTGGCACATCGTCCTCGGCCCGTACCAGGTCGCCCCGCAGGGCCTGGACTACCGGGTCCAGGTCACCCTCCGATTCGGCGCGCCCGGGCCCGAGTTCACCCCGCACTACCCGCCGGAGCGGGCCCGCAGCCGCGGCCGGGCCTGGTACCGCGGCGACTGCCACCTGCACACCGTCCACTCCGACGGCCGGCGCCTGCCCGAGGAGGTCGCGGCCGGAGCCCGCGAGGCCGGACTGGACTTCATCGTCTCCACCGACCACAACACCAGCTCCTCGCACGCCGTCTGGGGTCCGCTGGCCGGCCCCGACCTGCTGATCATCCCCGGCGAGGAGGTCACCACCCGCAACGGCCACTGGCTGGCCCTCGGCCTGGAGGCCGGCCAGTTCGTCGACTGGCGCTACCGCTCCCGCGACGAGGAGTACCCGCGCTTCGCCCGCCAGGTCCACCGCTCCGGCGGCCTCGTGGTGCCCGCCCACCCGTACTGCCCGTACGTCGCCTGCCAGTGGAAGTTCGGCTACGAGCAGGCCGACGCCGTCGAGGTGTGGAACGGGCCCTGGACGTACGACGACGAGTCGGCCGTGGACACCTGGGACTCCCGGCTCGCCGTCGCCCTGCGCGACGGCCGCTCCTGGCTGCCCGCCATGGGCAACAGCGACGCGCACAGCGCCCCGCAGGTGATCGGCTCCCCGCACAACGTCGTCCTCGCCGAGGACCTCACCCGCGACGCGATCCTCGACGGGCTGCGCGCCGGGCGCAGCTGGCTCGCCGAGTCCTCCGCCGTCCGGCTCGACTTCACCGCCACCGGCCACGGCCGCCGGGCGGGCATCGGCGAGGAGCTGACCGTCCCGGCCGACGCCCCGGTGGACGTCCGGCTCACCGTCTCCGGCGTGCCCGGCGGTACCGTCCGGCTGCTCACCGACGAGGGGCAACTGCACCAGGAGTCGCTGCCCGCCGACGGCTCCGGCACCGTGGTCTGGCGCACCACCGCCTCGCTCGCCGCCTACGTCCGGGCCGAGGTGCGCCACCCCAGGGCGGACGGCACGCCGGGCCACGGCAACTCGATGGGTCCGGACCTGCCCTGGGGCCCGATGGCGGCGCTCACCAACCCGATCGTGCTGCGCGCGGAGGATCGCTGACGGGTCCCGGGGTGGTCCTGGAGCGGGTCCGGCACGCCCCGGCGACCCGCCCAGGGACCGGGAGGGGGACGACTCGGACCACTCGTTTGGACTAGGTTGATCCCCGAAACGCATCAGTCGTAGGGACGAGGCGGTCGGCTGTCCGGTTCCGGGCCGACCGGCTCCTTCGCACTCCCACCGCCTCGCCCCGGCTACCCGTCCGTCCCCGGCCCCGCGAAGGGATCAGCAGCTGTGAAC
>NZ_JAFLNG010001104.1 GCF_017427025.1 Streptomyces sp. FH025 | reverse complement strand
CGTCCTGCTGGCGGCCACCGCCACGATGACCGCCCGCCTGGCCGGGACGACCGAGGCCGTCCTCAGCGTCGTGGTCAACAACCGCTTCCTGCCCGAACTGGCCAACGCGGTGAGCGTGGTCGCGGGCGACGGACTCTTCCACCTCCCGGACGCCACCGCCGAGTTCGGCGAGGTCGTCCGGCGCACCCACGCTGCCGCGATCGGCACCTACCGCCACGCCTACTACGACAGGCTCGCGCTGGCCGCCGAGACCGAGCGGCTCGCCGCCGAGGGCGTCCCGCTCGCCGACCGGTCCTGCGTGTTCAACGACACCCGCGAGCTGCTCCCCTCCGCACCCGGCCCCGACGGCGGAGCCACCACCCTCAGCTGGCCGGTCGAGTTCGAGCCCCGCCCCGGCCTCAGCTACGCCCTGGACGCCCTGCAGTCCCCCGAGGCGCTGAGCCTGGCCATGACGGCCGACCCGGCCGTCCTCCCGCGCCCCACGATGGAGCGGTTCCTGTACGGCGTCGAGGAGTTGATCCTCACCGAGGCAGCGCGCTCCACCACCGCCGGCCCTGCCGGTGAAGCCCCTGAAGCTTGAACCTGACACCGGTGTCAGGTTCTACCGTACCGGCATGACCTCCACCACCGATATCCTCCTCAGCCCCTACCGCCTCGGCACGCTCGACCTGCCCAACCGCGTCGTCATGGCCCCGATGACGCGGTACCGGGCCACCGAGGACGGCACCCCGCTGCCCATAGTCGCCGAGCACTACGCCCAGCGCGCGAGCGCCGGACTGATCATCACCGAGGGCATCTGGCCCAGTCGGCAGGGCCAGTCCGGCTGGCGCCTGCCCGGCCTGGAGACGCCCGAGCACGTGGCGGGCTGGCGTACGGTCACCGAGGCCACCCACGCGGCGGGCGGCCGGATCGTCGCCCAGCTGATGCACGGCGGCCGCCAGGGCCACCCGCTCAACCGGCTGCTCGGCGACGTCCCGGCCGGGCCCTCCGCCGTCCCGGCCCCGGGCCCGGTGCACGTCCGGGGCGGTGGCAAGGCCGAGGCCGTCACCCCGCGCGAGCTGACCCGCGCCGACATCCGCGAAACCGTCGCCGACCACGTCGCCGCCGCCCGCAGGGCGCTCACCGCCGGCTTCGACGCCGTCGAGCTGCACGGCGCCAACTCCTACCTGATCCACCAGTTCCTCGCCGACAACACCAACCTGCGCACCGACGAGTACGGCCCCCGCAGCCTCGCCGACCGGCTCCGCTTCCCCGTCGAGCTGGTCACCGCCGTGGCCGACGCGATCGGCCCGGGCCGCCTCGGCCTGCGACTCTCCCCCGGCAACCCGCAGTTCGGCATGGAGGAGGCCGACCCGGCGCCGGTCTACCGGGCGCTGCTGGCCGAGCTCGACGGCCTCGGCCTGGCCTACCTCCACCTCACCGACAACGACGACTACCCGGCCCTGGCCGACCTGCGCCCGCGCTGGTCCGGCCCGCTGATCGCCAACGTCGGCGAGAACCGCGCCGCCACCGACCGCGAGCGCGGCGAGGCGGTGCTCGCCGCCGGACTCGCCGACCTGGTCTCCTACGGCCGCGCCTTCATCG
>NZ_JAFLNG010001103.1 GCF_017427025.1 Streptomyces sp. FH025 | reverse complement strand
GCGGGGTTCTCTATCGTCCGTCTGGAACCGCCCAGTCCGCCGATTCCGTTGCGTGCGCAGCCGATCCGACCCAGGGGGAGTGCTCGATGCCCGGCCCAGAGCAGCAGGTGCGACCGGAGCGGCAGGCGCCCGCCCGGACCGAGGACAGTGCCGACGTCATCGTGGTCGGCGCGGGCCCGGCCGGCTCCACCGCCGCCTACCACCTCGCCCGTACCGGCCTGGACGTCCTGCTGCTGGAGAAGTCCGCCTTCCCGCGCGAGAAGGTCTGCGGCGACGGCCTCACCCCGCGCACCGTCAAGCAGTTGGTGGACCTGGGCATCGACGTCTCCGAGGAGGCCGGCTGGCTGCACAACAAGGGGCTGCGGCTGATCTCGGGGCGCCGCTCGCTGGAGTTCGACTGGCCCGAGCTCTCCGCCTTCCCCGGCTTCGGACTCGTGCGCCGGCGCGCCGACTTCGACGAACTGCTCGCCCGCAAGGCCGCCGCGGCCGGTGCCCGGCTGGTCGAACGCGCCAATGTGGCGGGCCCGTTGGTGGACGAGAGGTCCGGCCGGATCACCGGCGTCGCGGCCGGACTGGGCGAGGACCGCAGGCCCGTCGACTACCGGGCCCCGATCGTCGTCGCCGCCGACGGCAACTCCACCCGGCTGTCCGTCGCGATGAAGCGCTACCGGCGCACCGACCGCGCGATGGGCGTCGCCTACCGGACGTACTTCACCACCCCGCGCCACGACGACCGCTACCTGGAGGCCTGGCTCGACCTGCGCGACCCCACCGACCCGGCCCGGCGCCTCCTACCCGGCTACGCCTGGGTGTTCGGCATGGGCGACGGCACCGCCAACGTCGGCCTCGGCGTCCTGGACACCTCGAAGACGGACCCCGACTGGCGGAACCTGCTGCGCCGCTGGTGCGCCGACCTCCCGCCCGACTACGGCTACACCCCCGAGGCCGTCACCGAGCCCGTCCGCGGCTCCGCCCTCCCGATGGGCCTCAACCGCCAACCCCACTACGCCGACGGCCTGTTGCTGGTCGGCGACGCGGGCGGCACGGTCAGCCCCGGCACCGGCGAGGGCATCGCCTACGCGATGGAATCCGGGCGCTACGCCGCCGAGACCATCGTCCAGGCGCTCGCCCGGCGCACCGACCGCGGCCGCGAACTCGCCCTGCGCGCCTACCCGCAGGCACTGCGCTCCGCCTACGCGGGCTACTTCGCGCTCGGCCGGCTGGCCGCCGACCTGCTCGGCCGCCCCAAGCTGCTCGGCGCCGCCGGAGCCGCCGGACTCGGCCACCCGGCGCTGCTGAAGGTGGCGTTCCGGCTGATGGTCAACCTGACCGAGCCCGACTCCAAGGACGCCCTCGACCGGCTGCTGCACCTGATCGGGCGGGTGGCGCCCGGCCGGTGACGGCGGTGCCGGACCGTCCATCCTCGCGGGTGGGCCGCCCCGGCGTCCCGGGATTGGCTGAAATCGGGGAGTTCAGTGGTCCATTGATCAGGTCATGTTGACGGTTGATCAGGTGATCCGCTTGCCTGGTGTCGAACCGGCCACGGAGGGTGAGTGAAACACCCTCCGCGGCTCCGGTTCCGACCCG
>NZ_JAFLNG010001102.1 GCF_017427025.1 Streptomyces sp. FH025 | reverse complement strand
CAGGCTGGCCGGGTCAGTGCTGTCTGATCGTCAGATCGCCATGCCGTAGACAATGGTGAACAGAGTGCCGAGTGATCCGATGATGAACACGCCGGTCAGCCCGGCGATGATCAGTCCCTTGCCCTGTTCGGCGCCGAAGCTGTCGCGCATCGCGGTCGCGCCGATCCGCTGTTTGGCCGCGCCCCAGACCGCGATGCCGAGGCAGACCAGGATGGCGACGGCCATGATGACCTCGACCATCACCCGGGCCTCCGACCCGAGGCTCGCGAACGGGCCCCAGTCCGGGGCGATCCCGCCGATGATGGTGTCGATATTCGGCTTCTTGGGTGGGTCCTCGGCCAGGTGGCCGGCCGCATAGGTGTGCACGCTGCTCAGGTTCATTTCCATCTCACCGCCCGATCAGGCAAATTCAAGGGCCCTGACCCCGCCCGCGCGAAGGGTCGGTGCCTATTCTTGGCCAGATCTGATGTCGACTTGGCTACTTCTCGCGGATTGGTCGTGAGGCACCGGACACGTACGCGAGGATGTCCACCGTACGAAGGATAGCGCTCACTCTTTGTATCTCTGATGATTGCGGTGAGCAACGCCTTCCGGGACACTTCGACTGACGACTCGTCGGGATGGTGCTGATGGTACTCCGGAAGGGCGGTACTGCCGCCGCCGCAGCGGGAGTTGTCGCGTTCGGCTTCCTCGGTCTGGTGACGATGGGGACATATGCGGCAAGCGGGACGCCGCAGCAGTCGGTGAATCGTTCCGCCCTCTCTCCCGGTACGGTCCCGGCGGCCTACCAGGAGACGATCCAGAAGTGGGGCGCGCTGTGCCCGGAGATCTCCCCGCCGATGCTCGCGGCGCAGCTGTACCAGGAAAGCGGTTTCGATCCCAGGGCCCAATCCGGCGTCGGCGCGCAGGGAATGGCGCAGTTCATGCCGGGAACCTGGGCGATGTACGGAACGGACGCCAACGGGGACGGCAGGAAGGACGTCTGGGACCCGTACGACGCGATCGCCTCGGCGGCGGTCTACGACTGCGCGCTCGCCAAGGACGTCGCCAACGTGCCCGGTGATCCGCAGGCCAACGTGCTGGCCGCCTACAACGCCGGCCCGTACGCGGTGACGAAGAACCGGGGGGTGCCGCCGTACCGGGAGACCCAGGGCTACGTGCGGAACATCCAGGCGATGGCCCGCAGCTTCACCGCGCCGACCGCGCCGGTGGAGGTGTCCGCGCAGTCGGCGGCCGCGATCTACTTCGCGCAGACCAAGCTCGGTACGCCGTACCTGTGGGGCGGTGACGGCACGGCCGCGGACAACGGACGGTTCGACTGCTCCGGGTTGACCAAGGCGGCGTTCGAGAGCGTGGGCATCGAGCTGCCCCGGGTGGCCAACGACCAGTGGTACGCCGGACCTCACCCGTCGCGCGATCAGCTGCGGCCGGGTGACCTGGTGTTCTGGGCGACGGACCTGAGCGATCCCCGGAGCATCCACCACGTCGGGATCTACGTCGGCGGCGGCTACATGCTCGACGCGCCGCACACCGGGGCGGTGATCCGCTACGACAAGATCGACACCAAGGAGTACATCGGCGCGACCCGGGT
>NZ_JAFLNG010001101.1 GCF_017427025.1 Streptomyces sp. FH025 | reverse complement strand
TGCTTCCACATCTGCTTGTCCACCAGCCCCGCGTACACCGCCGTACCCAGCAGCGCGCCCACGTACAGCATCGCCGCCCGGATCAGCAGCTCGATCCAGAGCACCGCCGCCGCCAGCACCGCCACCAGCGACACCAGCACCAGGATCAGCGGCCCGCCGCCGACGTTCCCCTTCTCCAGGGTGTCGGCGAACCCGCCCAGGTACGTCCCGGTGTCCGACTTCGTCCCGACCGCGATCGCCTTGGTCAGCCCGTCCGTCACGCTCACCACGGTGTACAGGATCAGCGGCGTGAACGCGGAGGCCACCACGGTCAACCACAGGAAGCCGATCGCCTCCGAGATCGCCGTCGTCAGCGGCGCCCCCCGCACCGCCCGCTTGGTCACCGCCAGCAGCCACAGCACCAGCGTGATCACCGTCGACACCGCGAACACCACGGCGTACTGCTGCAGGAACGACGCATTGGTGAAGTCCACCTGCGTCGTCCCGTCGATCGCCCCCGACAGGTTCCGCACCACCCACGCCGCCGCCTGAGCACACCCCTTGGCGAGCGACCCGAGCGGATCGGTGACGTTGTTGACGGTGCCACCGCCGGGCACCGAGCCTCCGGGCTTGGAAGCGCAGTAGACGTCACTACCCGGAAGCGGCAGGACATCGCAGTTGTTGGTGGCCGAAGGACTTGGGCTCGGCTCCGCGAAGGCGCGGGACGCCATGCCGATGGCTGCCACTTGCACGAATCCAATGGCGGTGGTGACCCGGCCGAACCGGGGAAGCCATCGCCCGACCGCACCGTCAACGCGCATAGCGGAACCCTCCGAACTGCTCTGCTGTTCCGGCGATCTCATCCGCTGTCGCGGCCTGCTGGTCGCCTGGCATGGGGGCCGGACCTGACTTGCGAGTGAAGTCGCTGAGCTTCCAGTCGCTGCCCGTCCAGTGGAGCGAGAGCGTGAGGGTGAACCAGTTGGTGGTCACCGGCTGGACGGAGCGTTCGCCGGCGAGGCCGGTGAGGCCGGTGCACCACACCTCGACCTTGGCGTCGCCGTCGCTGTAGCCGGTCGACCTGGTGCCGACCGGGACGGTGCGGCTGACGAACGTGAGGCCCTTGGGGGCGCGGCCCTGGGCGTCGAGGCCGTAGCGGGCGGCGGTGTCGCCGCCGAAGCCCTGGTCCAGTCGGCTCTGCAGTGCCCCCGCCGCGCCGGGGTCGGCGATGGTGGCGACGATGGTGTGGCGGCTGTCGGTGCGGAACATGTCCGGGGAGCCGATCGCCACCGCGTAGTTGGCCGCGGCGGACTGGGCGCCCTGTTCGCTGTGCGGGTAGCCGGACGGGATGCCGTTGACGGTGGTGCCCACGGGCTGGTCGCCGCTGGCGGCGGGGCCGGCGCCGGAGGGGGCGATGGGGGCCGCGCGGTCGGCGGAGCCGCCCCCGTTGCCGGGGACGGGCTTGGCGCGGTTGGCGATGGAGATGGCCACCACGAGCAGGGTGACCACCACGAGGACGGTCAGCAGGGTGCGCAGCGGCCTGGACTGACGGAGGGTCGGCGTGGATACGGGCTGTTCGCCGACCGGCAGCCGCGTACGGGTGTGCGGCTGGTCGTCGGACA
>NZ_JAFLNG010001100.1 GCF_017427025.1 Streptomyces sp. FH025 | reverse complement strand
GGGCGGCCCCGGTCCCGGTAGTCCCGGTCCCGGTAGGAGGGCTCGTAGTCGTCCGCCCGCTCGGCCACCGCGCGGTTCACCCGGGCGTCCAGGCGGGAGTCGAGCCGCTTCAGGAAGGAGTCGACGAGTTCGTCCTCGTACTCCTTGCCGAGTTCCTTGCGGGCCTGCAGGGTGGCGTCGAGCTCGCGCCGCAGGTCGTCCTGGCGAGTGTCCATGGCACCAGCGTGGGGCCGTCGCGGGGCCCGGTCCATCCGTTCGCGGGGGGAATCCGGGCGGCGTCAGGGAGAAATCAGGGTTACCCCGAGCCCTGCCCGGCCCCCGACCCGCTGCCCGACCCGCTGCCCGACCCGCTGTCCGATTCGCTGTCCGATTCGCTGTCCGATCCGTGGGACGTCTCATGGTGCGTTCCGCCGTACGAGACGTCTTTGCCAGCGACGGCGCGCTGCTGCACAGTCGTCGTCCGAACCGCTCCCATCCGGAGGTACCGCTGATGACCGCCACCGACGAGGCCGGCACCGTCGGCCCCTCCGCCCGGCTGCTCCAGCTGTTCGAAGGCCACCGGCTGACGCCCACCCAGCGCCGGATCGCGCACTCGCTGGTCCGGCACGCCAACGAGGCGCCGTTCCTGTCCAGTGTCGAGGTCGCCGAACTCGCCGGGGTCAGTCAGCCCTCCGTCACCCGCTTCGCGGTCGCACTCGGCTACGACGGCTACCCGGCGCTGCGCAAGCAGCTGCGCGAACTCGGCGCCGGTGAGGCGGGCGCGCCGGAGACCCCGGACGACGCGGTGCGCAACGAGCACCAGCAGGCCGTGCTCGCCGAGATCGAGCACCTGCGCCACCTCGCCGAACTCCTCGCCGACCCCGAGCCGATCACCCGGGCCGCCCGGCTGCTCGCCGCCTCCCGCCCGCTGCCCGTGCTCGGCCTGCGGGCCGCCTCGGCGCAGGCCCGCGGCTTCGCGTACTTCGCGGCCAAGGTGCACCCGGACATCCGGCTGCTGGACGAGGGCGGCAGCATGCTCGCCGACCGGCTGGAACAGGCCGCCGCGGCCGGGGCCACCGCGCTGCTGTGCTTCGCGCTGCCGCGCTACCCGCGGGAGCTGATGGACGCCCTGGCGGTGGCCCGGGCGTGCGGGCTGACCGTGCTCACCGTGGCGGACAGCGCCTTCTCGCCGGTCGCCAAGCTCTCCGACCTGATGCTGCCGGCCGCCGTCGGCACCGGGCTGGTCTTCGACACCGCGTGCGCGCCGATGATGCTCGGCCGGGTGCTGCTGCAGCGCATGTGCGACGAACTGCCGGGCGCGGAGGCCCGGTTGGAGGCGATCGAGCAGTCGGCGGCGGCCCGGGGGCTCTTCTTGGAGTAGGCGGCGGGGGAGTACCCGCCACGAACCCGGGCATCCCCTACAGCAGGGGGTGCCGCCCATGCGCGTGATCCACGAGATGAAGTTCGTCGCCCGCCTGGCCTCGGGTGCCGACGAATGGTCCTGCCCCACCTGCGGCCGCCGCGTCACCCTGCGGCGCCTGCCCGAACCTGAACTGACCGTCCTCGACCCGGGCGACGAGTCCGCCGTCCACGTCGGCGTCATCGAACCCGACGCCCGCGCCGCCG
>NZ_JAFLNG010000110.1 GCF_017427025.1 Streptomyces sp. FH025 | reverse complement strand
GTTGCTGCTCCCGTTGCTGCTGCGTGGCGTACGGGCCGGTCTCGGGGCGCCGGGCGGGGTCCAGTCGGCGAGGAGCGCGTTCATGCCGCGCAGCGGGGCGAGCCCCTGGGCGGTGCGCGCGTCGGCCTCGTCCTCGGGCAGACGGCCCCACCAGAAGCGCTGAGCGAACTTCGTACGGTTGCCCTTGTTGCCGAGCACGGCGGCGACCAGGCCCCAGGCGGGCTCGCCGCCGAGCAGGGCGGAGGCGAGGTCGGAGAAGTGGTCGGGGCCGTCGTGCCAGTGCTCGTCGAGGGCGGAGGCGCCGGGCAGTTCGGCGGTGACGTTCTCCACGGCGCCGTTGTTGGAGGAGGTGACCACGATCTCGTAGCCGGTGAGCCTGGGGTCGAGGGCGGCGACGAAGCGCTGGTGGCGGCTCTGCCGGTCCTTGCCGCGCCAGGCCCGGCCGACGAACCCGTCGTCAGGGCGCTTGAGGGAGGCCATCACGGTGGCCCGCTCGACCACGAGGGCGGCGACCAGGTCGCGCAGCATGGTGGTCTTGCCGGTCCCGGGCGGGCCGTTGACGGAGAAGAGGCCGCCGTCGGTTTCGGCGTCGCCGGTTCCGGTGCTGTCCGCTCGTGTTCGGTCGGCCAGGATTCGGTTGACCGCGAACTGCTGGCTGAGCGCGAGCGGGTGCCGGGCCTTGGCGGGCCAGCGGCCGGCGGGCACGAGGGCGGGGGCGACGCCGTCGAGGACGGCCGGGCGGTCCTGGCGCAGGTCGGTACGGGTGTGGACGGGGATGTCGCTGCGCGCGGTCAGGTAGGCGTCCAGGGCGGGGCCGAGGCCGTTGCCGCCGCCCTTGCTGTCCTTGCCGTTCTTGCCGTTCTTGCCGTCCTTGAGGGCGGCGCGGACCAGGGCGAGGTCGGGCGGCAGGAGGCTGTTCAGGAACGGCTGCGGGGAGACGGGCTTGGCCTCGGGATCGCGCGGGAGGTGGACGAGCCGGCTCCGAACGCGGATCATGCGCGGGTCGAGGCGGTCCTGGACGCCGCAGAGGTGGGCGATCTGGGCGGTCAGGGCCACGAGGTCGGCGAGTGCGACGGATCGGGCGTCGGGGGCTTCGGTGGCTTCGGTGGCTTCGGTGGTTTCGGTGGTTTCGGTGGTGGGGACGGGTTCGATCGGTTCCGGAGCCTCGGACGTATCGGATTGGGGCCCGGTGACGTCCTGCACCGGACGGCGGGCCGCCACCCAGTCCGAGACCCGGCGCACCAGCGGCTCCGTCGCCCCCTGGACCGCCGCACCCGCCACCTCGCCGAACAGCGCCCCGACCGCCGCCACCGCGGCTGCGCCCAGGATCTGCGCGAGCAGCTGCTGCCAGCCGCGGGCCGAGGCGTCCTCCGGCAGCGGCGCCGGGTCCACGGACCGGAAGACCGGCAGACCGTACGGGCCGGAGCGCCCCGGTACCGGCTGCGGGCGCTGCCCGGCCGTGTAGGTGATCGGCGCGGCGGCCAGCTGGCCCACCGCCACCTCGAACGCCTCGCCCAACTCCTCGAAACCGTCCAGCCACCCCGGCGCCGACGGCCCCGGGTCGAACAGCCGGCCCGTCGCCCAGGCGCACGCGGACACCACCGACGTGCCGTCCACGGGCCGCCCGTGCTCGTCCAGGACCAGCGCGAACATCGCGCTCTTCCCCGACAGCACCAGCTCCTCGTCCGGCACCCCCGGATTCGGATCGGTGTCCTTGGGCAGCACCGCGATCATCGCCTGACGCAGCAGCTCCAGGTCAAACACCCCGCCGTACACCTCGTGCCGCCACACCATCCCGCGCGGTGCCCGCCACGCCGCCGTCTCGGGATGCTCCGACGCCCACGGCAGCACCGGCACGGCCTGGCCGGCGGCCGGCGTGAGGTCGACGACGATCGGATCGGAGGCCCGGGGCCTGCCCGCACGCCGCTTGCGTGGCACCTCCGGAATGGTGGGCGGGCTGAACAACTCGATGGCCCGCCAGCACTCCAGCAGGTCCGCCACCCGCCTGCCCTGCCCCTGTCCGGTCCCCATCCCGCAGCCCCCGTGTCGAACCTGCGGCCGCAGCCGCTTCGTGTGCCGATCAACTGGCCGCAGAATCTACCGGACGACGAACGGGCGAACGGAGGCCCCCCAGGTCAGGAGCGCGGACGACACCCGCAGGGCACCGCATTCGGCTGTGGCCGGCTGCCGTCAGCACGGGCACGCAGGAGCGGCTCTCGCCCGCGATATTCCCCGGCACCGAACTCGGCCCTACGATCGCCTCATGCTGACAGGGTGGGGAGCCCATGTACGCCGTCACGCCGCCATCGGCGCCGTGGAGGTCGCGCTGGTCTGGCCGGCCACGGTCGTCGCGGTGGCGAAGCTACTGCCCGCTCTCGCGCCCGGCTGGTTCCCTCAGCTGGGGGCGACAGTGGTCAACCTCGTGGCCGCCGTGCCCACGCTGGTGTTGCTGAAGGCGTGGGGCATGCTCCGGGCGGGCGGAGTGACCGGCCCGGGCGAACTGCGTCGATGGCCGGTGCTGCTTCCGCTGGTGGTCGTGGCAGGGCTCACCGCTCTGCCCGGGATCGCGGGCAGCACGCCCACGCTGATCGGCGGGGTTCTGCTCGTCCTCAGTATCGGGGTCAGCGAGGAACTCTCCAGCCGCGCACTGGTGTTGGAGGTGGCACGACCGCTGGGGGCGCTGCGAGCCGCCAGTTTGACGGCGGTCCTGTTCGGGGCGGAGCATCTCGACAACTACCTGTTCTTCGGTGCGCACTCGCTGACCGGCACCCTCTGGCAGATGCTGGAGGCGGGCCTGTTCGGCTTCTGCCTGTGCGCGGCCCGCCTGGTCATCGGCAGCATCTGGCCGCTGGTCCTCCTGCACGCGCTCTCCGACTACACAGAGCTCTACGTCCCCGGCGGGCCCCCCGACTGGCTACAGGCCCTGGGCATGCTCGTCGACCTCGGGCTCGGCCTGGCGCTGCTGCTCTGGTACGGGAAGAACACACCGACGGCCGGTACCTGACCGCTGCTCAGACGAGCAGCTGATGGACCAGGCTGACAGAGGCGGTTGATACCAATACCGCATGACCACCGACGACGAGATCATCCGCAGGATCCGTGAACGGGCTCGGCCTGGAACGCTGCCGCCGCCTGCCTCGCAGGAAGCCGCTGCCCAGCTTGAAGCCGCGGTGGGACATCGAATGCCGCCGTTGCTCCGGCGGATCTACCTCGAAGTCGCCGACGGCGGTTTCGGCCGCGGGAACAGCGCCCTGTCCCTCACCGAGGACCGGGACGAACCGCCCATGCTGGAGGCCTACCTCGCGTGGCGCGAGGGCTATGGCGCGGACTATCCCACGCCGGTGGTACCCCTGCTGACCTGGGGCTGCGCGATCTGGTCACTCGTTGACTTCAGCACCCCCGAGGGGCAGATGTGGGGCTGGGACCCACACGGCTCGTGCCTGCGCCACTCCCTCTTCCCCGAACCGCTCACGCTGGCCCAGCGGCTCACGGGCTGGCTGGACGACCTGGAGAACTTCCCGGCGCCGCTCGACGAAACCGACTGCCCGGACTGCATGAGCTGCTGACGGAACGCCCCTGCCGCCGCGCCTGAACCGCCCCTGAACAAGCGACCGAGCTCTTTCAGCACCACCGGCAGGCATACACGCGTGGCTATCGCTGCGCACATGACGGAAGCGGGCCCGGAGCGCGCTGGTGGGTACCCACGTTCCCGGGAGGCCTCCCCCGGTACCCGCCAGGGCGGGCACGCTGCCCGAACGGGCAGCGCATCGTGCCCGTATGCCCCTTACCAGCGAGCGCCGCACCGGGTATGTAGGGAGAGCACGGCGCAACTGCCAGCCCTACGAGCGGAGTTCCATGCACGCACAAGAGCCGGCGAAGGACGACAAGCAGCCGCAGCGCACCGCCAGGGGTGCCGTCGCGCGGCCGGGGGTGGCTTCGAGCGGGCAGGTGCCCGATGCACTTCTCGGGTTGCAGCGCACCGCCGGCAACGCGGCCGTCGTCCGGATGCTCCAGCGGGGCCGGAGCCATCAGCACACAGCTGGGCCGGTGCAGCGGTCCGCCGTGCACGACGTGCTGCGCACGGCGGGCAGGCCGCTGGAGGAGTCGCTGCGCCGGGAGATGGAGTCCCGCCTCGGCGCCGACTTCTCCGACGTCCGGCTGCACACCGGCTCCGCGGCCCGCGACTCCGCCGCCGAGGTGGGCGCCCGGGCCTACACCTCCGGCAGCCACATCGTGATCGGCGACGGCGGCGGCGACAAGCACACCCTCGCCCATGAGCTGACGCACGTCATCCAGCAGCGCCACGGTCCGGTGGCCGGTACGGACGACGGGTCGGGACTGAGCATCTCCGACCCCGGTGACCGCTTCGAGCGCGAGGCCGAGGCCAATGCCCTGCGGGTGATGAGGCGGACGCCCGAACAGAGCGACCAAGGCCTCCACGGTGCCCCCGTAGAGCGGAGCACCGGTGTGACGGCCGTCCAGCGCTTCGCCGAGGTCAACACCGCCGAGTTGGGGCCCGCACGGGTTTCGCAGAGCGGCCTCTACCTCATGACCGTCCAGCCCGGGGTGGACACCACCGTCATCTGGGTCGCGGAGGGCGCCCCGGCGCCCCGGTACTGCACGCCGACCGGGCAGAGCGGGCAGATCGCCGGGCGCACGTACGCGGAGTACGAGCCGTCGACGTCCTTCCTCGCGGACTGTGCCCACACCGCCGAGGAGATCATGCACCAGCAGCGGCTGGCCCTCGGGCAGGACGCCAGCGAATTCGCCCTGGGCGGCGGCCAGTTCGGCCTGAGCGAGAGGGAGAACGCAGAGGGCGCCACGGCCTACGCGAATGCCAGGCCCGGCGGCCCGCAGGCGAACGGCGAGGAGCGGCCGGGCCCCGGCCAGGCGTTCGCCATCGTGGAGACCGCGTGGCACGGGAACTACGAGCGACCCGCCAACACCAGCGGGTGGCCCTACCACGTGGCGGCCGTGGTCGCCGTGGACGGCGATGACCACATCACCGTGGAGCAGGCCGCGGACGGCAACGACGCGAAGGCCCGCCAGGGGCACGAGGGCATCGTCGACATGTATACGGCGGGCACGGACCCCACCAACGGGCAGGCGTTGCCGCACAGCTTCCACGGGCGCAACACCGGCGGCCCGGTGCAGCACTTCTCGGCGGGCGCGATCACCGTCATCCTCCAGCCGATCAACGTGGGCGGTCTCAAGGGGGAGACCGGACGCCGGAAGCTCATGTAACCTCCAACACCCGTCCACTGTCGGAGAGTTGGTGGGAGCCGATCGCCGCGGAGACGGTCTCGTCGACCTCCGGTCCGCCCGGCGTTCGGCTCTCCCCATGCCCGGGCCGGCTCACCGACACCGACTTGGACGTCACCATCAGCCCCGACGGGCGGTACGCCCCGGCCCCGGGAAGGCCGTCAGGCCTCCGACCGGAACGAGCAGCACCTGCCCTGGGCGGCGGCCGGCTTGATCATGGGCTCCTCGGGGTCGTCGGCGGGCAGGAACCCGTTCCCTTCGTAGAAGGACCGCTCCTCGGCACCGAAGCCGACGCCGGCGACGAGGCAGCGGTCCGGGTACAGCCGTGCCAGTTCGTCCAGGAGCGCGGATCCGACACCGCGCTTCCGGTGTTCGGCATCGATGATGACCCGCTCGACGACGATCCTGCCGCTCGCCCCGAGAGTCGTGTACAGCCATCCGGCCACCTGACCGTCGTACCGGCAGACCAGGACGCACTCGGCGTCGTCCAGGGCAAGCGTGCCCCCGGTCTCGGCGATCTCCCAGCCCCCGTCGGAGTAGGCGCGGCCGATCGCGTTGATGGCGGGAAGGTCTTCGGGAGAGGCGTTTCGGATCTCGTGCTGCATGCGTCGCAGCGTAGCCGGAGCGTCCGGGCGCACTCCCCCACCCCGAACATCGGCGGAGGCGTTCAGTGCGACCAGAACGGGTCGTCGTACCGGGGGATGATGTCGAGGTTGCCGTTGGGCAGGGTCGGCTCGGGCTCGTAGGTGCCGAACGGGTCTCGGTCACGGATGACGGGGATGGGGCCGACGACGGCCTGGAAGGCGATGTTGCCGGCGGCGCCGAAGAGCATGCACACACCGTGGCCGGTGGGCGTGGCGGCGAACATGGCGGGCTGGCGGGGGTTGACGGCGGTGATCCGGTACCCGTGGGCCTGCCAGCCTCGTTCGGTGATGCCCAGCAGTGCGCCGTACTTGGCGGGGGCGACCTTGGTCATGACGTACCGGTCGCGGGTGGCGGTGGCGTAGCCCAGGGAGTGGTCGTCCGGTCCCGCGGTCTGCTCGGTGGAGCGGGGCCAGCCGTCCCAGTACCGCAGCGGGGGACGGATGGCGGACATCGCCTCGTCGAGGAGCGCGTCGAGTGCCTGGACGGCCTGTTCGGGGGTCATGCGGAGGCTTTCGGAACGGGGGAGGGATCGGGTCGGTGATCAGACGGACCAGAACGGGTCGTCGTGCTTGGGGAGGATGTCGGGATCGCCATTGGTCGTGACCGGTACGGGGGTGGGGGTGCCGAACGGGTCATGGTCGCGGATGACGGGGATCCGGCCGCCGGACGCGCTGATGTTGATGTTGCCGTACGTGTAGATGGTGATGGTGACGCTGTAGCCGTCCGGGGAGCGGGCGGCCAGCGAGGGCAGGATGGAGCCGGCGGGAGTGGCGACGGTGTAGCCCTTGGCCTTCCAGCCCTGCTCGACCATGCCGAGCAGGGTCGCGTACTTGGCCGGGGCAACCTTGGTCGTGATGTGGCGGTCACGGGCGGCGACGGCGTAGCCCAGGGAGTGGTCGTCGATCCCTCCTCCCTGCTCGGTGGAGCTGGGCCAGGCGTCCCAGTACTGCAGGCGGGGCTGGACCTGGCTGAGGGAGTCGTCGAGGAGGGTGTCGAGGGCGCGCATCGCCTGCTCGGGCGGCACCAGCGAGCTGGAGGGCACGGGAACGTAGGAGGCGACGGTGGAGGTGACGGCGCTACAGCCCGTCAGGGCCAACACCAGTGCCGTGGGTGCGGCGGCCGCGACCAGACGCGGTAGCAGCGGCCTGTTCGAGGGTGCGGTCATCGCTGCTCCTGCCTAGTGACGTTGTCGTACTTGCCCGCCACGATCTGGCCGATGTTGTTG
The DNA here is from genome assembly GCF_017427025.1 of Streptomyces sp. FH025. Taxonomy (GTDB): domain Bacteria; phylum Actinomycetota; class Actinomycetes; order Streptomycetales; family Streptomycetaceae; genus Kitasatospora. The sequence goes on along the minus strand of NZ_JAFLNG010000110.1, from coordinate 8,296 downwards.
ACCGAGACTGCGGGGTCACCCGGCTTGGCATCCGGGTTCGGTTGCTCCATGTAGTTGGAGTGGGAACTCTTCACGTCCCCGTCCGGGACGACGAAGCGGTTGGCGCCGAACTCCTTGCTGGCCGGGTCCTGACCGAACCAGAGCTGGTTGTCACCGGCGTACCACTTGTACACCTCGTCGCCGAAGGGCCCCAGGGCAGGGAAGAGAGCCACGTCGTTGGCAACACGCGACCCGGCCGGCAGATGGCTCACGGGGTCGTTCTCCGCGTCGCCGACCCACACGTGCTTGGGGTCGATGTGCAACTGCGAGGCCTTGTCGGCGCCGGTGCCGGGGGAGCCGACGAGGACGATGTCGTCCGCGCCATTGCCGCCGGGCATTTGCGCGCCCAGGCCCACCGTGGTGGAGCCGTAGCTGTGGGCGAGGGCCACCAGGTGCGCGGGCGGCCCGTCATGGGTGGCGCGCAGGCCCGCCATGAACTTGTCGTAGGAGGCACCGCCCTTGGCGGCGCGGTCGGTCCCCGTCACTTCCAGCGGCCGCATGTCGCCGTCGGCGAGCTTCTCCAGACCCGGCGGCGGGTCATAGCCGAGCCAGACCATCGAAGCGGTAGACGCGTTGGGGTCGGCGATGCGCGCGGCGGTGTACACGTTCAGGGCCCGGTCGCCGTCCTTGTTGGCGACGTCGGAGAGCTTGGTGCCCAGTCCCGGCACGTACGCGCTGACGTTCTTCGCGGTGTCCGGGTTGCCGTAGGACAGGATGCCGCGGCCCTGGCCCTCCTCGCTGACGCCGAGCAGGAACATGGGCGGGGGCTGATCCTTGCGGTCCTTCAGCTTCTTCTCGATCGCGCGGAAACCCTCGAGTTTCTGCTTCTCGTCGTCCGTCGGGTTCGGCTTCCGCTGGTACGTGTCGATGAGGTTGGCGAGGTTCAGTTGGTTCGCCCGGTCGCGGGCCACCGCGGGAATACCGTCGCGCATGCCCAGCAGGTCCGGGTGGGTCTCGATGAGGCGCTGCTGCTCATCGGGTGTCAGGCCCTTCCACCAGGCGTTGACCTCGGTGGCCGGGGAGCCGGCGGGCGGGAACCCGGCCGCCATCAGGTCGATCCCCTGCTGGGTGACGGCCTTCAGATCCGCGGCGGCCTTGTCGGTTTCCAGACCGGTGCCGTTGCGGGCCCGGGCGGTCAGATCGTCCAGCAGCTTGGCGACCTTCTGGTCCGCGGTGTCGGCCTCGGTGACGGCGCGGGATATCCGGTCGGCCAAGGCCCGCGCCTGCTCCGGGATGTTGTACCCCGGGTCGTTCCTCTCGGCCTTGGCCGGCGGCGGCCAGGTCACCGTCCCGTCGTCGGAGACGGTCAGCCCCAGGTTCGTCGCCTCCTGCAGCGCCTCCCGCAGTTTGGACTGGGCCAGCAGGAGGCTGTCCGAGGCCTCGCGCAGCAGCCCGGAGACCGCCGACATCTCGGTGTGCGCCGCGTCCAGACGCGTGCTGGTGCGCTGCAGGGAGGCGTTGGCGGCACCGGCGGCGTTGCCGACCCAGTTCGCGCTGAAGACGTGCTTGGTGACCTCGTGCTGCATCGTCTGGACGTGCTTGTTGAAGTTGCCGGCGAGGGTGTCGTAGGCGGTGGCCGCCGGCCCCAGGCCGGACAGGTCGACGTCGCGCAGCTGGGCGAGGGTGACCATCAGCTCCCCGCCTGCGGGGAGAGGCTGACGGCGTTGTTGTGGTCGGCGTCGCGGTAGCCGGCCGCGGTCTGGCCCAGCTTGAGACTGACCTGGTCGATCTCGGTGGCCAGGTTCTTCAGGCACTCCTCCCACGCGGCCGTGCAGTTCTTCAGCGACGCACCGACCCGCCAGCCCGACAGGGCGGCGACTGCGGCGTCCGACGGCTCGTGGATGGCCTTGAGCTCGTTCGGCATCGCCTCGCCGGTGTCCTTGGCGGCCTTGGCCGCCGCGTCCAGGTCCGCCGGGTTGACCCCGAACGTCTGCCCGACACCGGGCGCAGCCGGTGAGATGGCGTACGGCCCGAGGGGACCGACGGGCCCGACCGGCCCGTCCGAGCTGGCATACGCGTTCATGGCCCTCTTGCCCCCCTGTTGGTCAACCCGCACCGCGCCCGAGGAACCACCTCGGCGGGACATGCGCCGCCTTGTACGTGAATCGCACGCTTGGCCGGTTCCACATTGTGCACGGAGAAGGTAGCAGACTTGGCCCGTTCGCCTACGGTCCGCCCGGGGCCACTACGCTGCCGGCCGGCCGGCCGATCCGGTGAGGGTTGGTCAAGAGCCCCGAGTCCTCCCCTCGTTCGCGGGGCAGGGCCGGGCGCACACATCCTCAGTGCACTGGCGTTGCACTCGGCGGGACACCACCCGCCAACGCTCCCGTCACACGCCGCGGCCCCCAACCGGCATTGCCGGCTGGGGGCCGCCTGGTCGTCCGAGGCCGGTCAGTCCTCGCCGGCCTGCTTCGCGGCCGGGCGGGGGCGCAGCAGGGCCGCAGCCAGGAGTGCGGTGGCGGCCAGGCCGATCGCCGCGATCACCGACACCGCGATGAAGCCCCGGTCGTAGGCCAGCTGGGCCGACTGCAGCACCGCGTGGGCGGTCCGGGACGGCAGGTGCGCCATGACGTCCTCCGCTGCGGCGAACGACTCCCCGGCCCTGGCCTGCTGTTCTCCGGAGAGGCCCGGGACGTCGGGCAGGCCCGTGCGGTACACGGCGGTCAGGACGGCGCCGAGGACGGCAACGCCGAGCCCGGCGCCGAGTTCGAAGGACGTCTCCTGGATGGCGGCCGCCTCCCCGGACCGCTCGGGCTGCGCGGCGCCCATGATGGAGTCGGCGCCCAGGGTCATGACGATGCCGGCGCCGTACCCGGCGGCGAGCAGCGGGACGAGGAGTTCGCCGTAGTGCGCGGCGTCACCGACGACCGCGATGGCGGCGTACGCGACGGCGAAGAGGGAGAGCGCTCCGGTGAGGGCCCAGCGGTTTCCCCACCGGTTCGCCGCCCAGGGGGCCGTGACCGCGCCGAGGGCGTTGGCACCGGCCAGTGGCATCAGCGCGAGCCCGGCGCGCACCGGCGAGTACTCGCCCACCTGCTGCAGCCACTGGGTGAGGAAGAACAGGAGGGCGACATAGCTGCCGAAGCAGCCGATGACGCACAGCGTGGCCGTGGTGAAGCGGCGTTCGCGGAAGAGGGTGAAGTCCAACAGCGGCTCGCGGATGCGCCGTTGGCGTCGTACGAAGGTGTAGAGCAGGGCGCTGCCGGCGAGGGCCGTGAGGACGATGACGGCGTTCACCCCCGCGTGTTCACCGGCCTGCTTGAGCGCGTAGACCACGGCGGCCAGGCCGGTGACGGACAGCACGACACTGGTCACGTCCCAGCGGCGGGGTTCGGGGTTGCGTGACTCGGGGATGACCCGGGCGCCGACGATCAGGATGACGACGATGACGGGGACGTTGATGAGGAACACCGCTCCCCAGCCCCACTTCTCGGTGACCAGACCGCCGGCCAGCGGGCCGATCGTGGCCCCGACGCTGTGTGCGGAGGTCCAGATGCCGATCGCCATGGCGCGTTCGCGGTCGTCGGTGAAGACGACCCGGATGATCGCCACCGTGGACGCCATGATCATCGCCGCGCCGACGCCCAATGCAGCCCGGGCGGCGATGAGTTGTACGGTCGAGGTCGAGAAGGCGGCCGCCGCGGAGGCGAGACCGAAGGCGAGGAAGCCGCTGAGCACCATGCGGCGCCGGCCGATGCGATCGCCGAGGGTGCCGCAGGTCACCAGGAGGGCGGCCAGTGTCAGCGAGTAGACGTCGACGATCCACAGCAGTTGGGCCGGGCTCGGTTCGAGGTCCCGGCTCAGGCTCGGCACCGCGACGTGCAGGACGGTGAGGTCGATGCCGCACAGGAAGAGACTCCCCGACACCACGGCCAGCACCAGCCACCGCTGCCGTGCGGGAAGGGCCGGCCCGCCCTGCTGCCCGGAGTCGGTCGAATGCTCCGCACGCTCCTTCCCGGCAACTGATCCGGCCGCGGCGGGCATCTTGCTCTCTGTCATAGTCTCAGCTTCCGGAAGTACCAACGCGGGCCGCAAGTACGGTCATTCGTGTCCCCTAGTGCCACGCTGTATACCAATGGAGGTCAGGCGTGCGTTCCAACATCGAAGAAACCTCGGATCACTGCGCGGTCGAGTTCGCCATGGAGCTCCTCGGCGGCCGGTGGAAACTGGCCATCCTCAAGCAACTGGTCTCGGGAACCCACCGCTTCGGCGAACTGCGGCGCGCCCTGCCGGGTGTCACCCAGCGCATGCTGACCCGTCAGCTCAGGGAGTTGGAGGCGGACGGGCTGGTGGAACGGACGGTGTACCGGGAGGTGCCGCCGAGGGTCGAGTACGCGCTCACCGACGTCGGCCACACGCTGGACTCCATCACGGAGCAACTGGACACGTGGGGCCGCTGGTACCGCGACACGGTGCGCCGTGCGGCGCCGTCCGATCCCGGCGAGTCCGCCTGACCGTGGCACGGTGGGCGGCTGCCGGGGCCGAACGGCTCTCACAGGGTGCGGTGGACCTCGTCGTAGGCCAGGCGCGGGCCGCGTGGCCGTGGACCCGTCGCCGCGGATCTGCCGATGTTCACCACCAGCAGCCTGCCGCCGGGCTCAGAATTCCGCGAGGTTCTGCCGCAAGGTGTGGCCGGGCGTGTACGCGGCCCGGGTCAGCCCGCGGCGCTGGAGCGCGGGCACGAGTCCGTCGGTGACATCGGCGACCCAGTGGCGGTTCAGCCGCAGGACCGGGGTCGTCAGCATGAAGCCGTCCCCTCCGACCTCTTCCATCACCTCCCCCATCCGCTGCGCCACCTGGTCGGGTGTGCCGATGAGTTCCACCGAGGAGACCAGGCCGCCGGCGGCGTCCATCACCAGTTCCCGCAGCGTCTTGCCGCTGCCCCACTGCTGGAGTTGGTCCAGCGAACCCTGCTCGCCGTTGGTCTGGAGCCGGTGCGGCAGGGGCTGATCGAGGTCGAACTGGGCGAAGTCGATCTCCGTGAGTGCGGAGGTCTCGGCGAGGACGTCGTGGATGAACCGGGGCGACGAGATCATCCGCTCGTGCTTGTCCCGTGCGTCCTGCTCCGTCTCGCCGAGCGTGGGCGTCACGCAGAACAGGACCTTGACGTCGTCGGGGTCGCGGCCGGCCGCCTCGGCGTGTTTGCGCACGTCGTCCCGGAACTCCTTCATCCCCTCCACCCCGTTGGCGATGGCGATGACCGAGTCGGCGTTGCGCGCGGCGAAGACCCGGCCCCGGGGCGAGGCCCCGGCCTGCACGAACGCGGGCCGGTGCTGCGGGGAGGGCACGGTGTTCAACGGGCCCCGCACGCTGAAGTGCTCACCCTTGAAGTGGATCGGGCGGACCTTGGTGTGGTCGGCGTAGATCCCCTTCTCCCGGTCGAGCACGACGGCGTCCTTGTCCCAGGAGGCGAAGAGCTGCCGGACGACGTCGACGTACTCGTCGGCCATGGCGTAGCGGACGTCCCGTGACGGCAGCTTGTCCAGTCCGAAGTTCTGCGCGGCCAGGTCCTCGGCGCTGGTGACGATGTTCCAGCCGAAGCGCCCGCCGAGCATGCTGTCCATCGTCGAGGCGAGGCGCGCGGTCATGAACGGCGGGTACGCCAGGGTCGACAGGGTCGCGACGATCCCCAGGTGGGACGTGGCGAGGCCCATCGCGACGGCCAGCGGGACCGGGTCGTGCTTGGGGACGACCATGCCCTGCCGCAGCGCCCGCTCGGTGGAACCGCCGTAGCTCTCCGGGACCATCAGCTTGTCCTCGATGATCACGTAGTCGAAGCAGGCCCGTTCGAGCGCCTGGGCCACCTCCGTGTGGAACCTGCCGTCCCAGGGTGAGCCTCCGGTGCCGAAGGGGCCCTGCCAGTCGTCCGGAGTGAAGTTGAAGATGCAGGCGAGGTGGAACTTCCGGGTCACGGCTGTTTCCCTTCGAGAGGTGCGGCGGTTCGGCGCTGCGGGGCCGGGCGGCGGCGGTCCGGGTGGGCCTGGGCGAGGAGCAGCCCGGAGCCGTCGCGCACCATGGCCGTCGCCTCGTCCACGACATGGCGCAGCAGCTTCTCCCCGAGGCCGGCGTCCGCGCCGGAGGTCGAGGACAGGATTCCGCGGTTGGTGGTCTGTCCGACGTCGACGGGGTGCAGGTAGACACCCGCCCGGGGCGGATCGTCGTGGTCGGGGCGCTCGTCGGTGACGAGGTCGGGTCGCAGGTGGAGCATGAGGCTCGTCTCGGTGACTCCCGCGTGCTCGGCGTGCCAGCCGGGGAACCTGGGGATCTCCGCACCGGTCCAGGTGTCCCGGACCAGGCTCCACCAGCTGAACGCGAAGACCTCCGTGCTGTCCAGCAGCCCCTGCTCCCGCACCTGGTCCAGCGCCTCGAAGAGGAACGGCTCGTTCTCGTAGTGCCCGTTGACCACGATCAGGCGGGCCATGGGCAGTGCCGACAGCGCCGTGAGCGTCTCGCGCAGGAAGCGGATGAGGGTGTCGCCGGCCACGTAGACCGTGCCGGGGAAGTGGAGCCCGCCGCCGCTCTGCGGCAGGGACCGGGCGCCGACGGCCTGCGCGGGCAGGGTGAACGCGTCGAGTTCCTTCGCGATCTCGGTGGCGAACGCCTCCGCGAGGATCAGGTCGACGGACAGCGGCAGGTGCGGGCCGTGCTGCTCGATCGCCCCGATGGGCCACACGACGGTACGTCCGCGCACGGCGTCGGCGACCTGGGCGCTGGTCAGGTCGGTGAGCAGCGGGGCACCGGAGTGTCGGGCGGTCATATCGCCGCCTCCTGGGGGGTTTCCGTCGGGAGCGGGGCGGTGGCGGAGGAGCCGGTGATCTCCCGGGTCTCCGCCACGATGCGTTCGAGCGTCTCGTACATGTCGGTGTGCAGCGCCGTGTAGACCTGGGCCACGTTCGCCCCGACGCTGAGGTAGTCGGCCACGTCGCGGCCGCTGCTCACTCCCCCGCAGCCCATGATGGGCAACTCGACGCCCCTCTTGCGCAGTTGCCAGACGGCGGCGAGGACGAGCGGTTTGAGGCCGGGGCCGGAGTAGCCGAAGACGCCGTTCAGTTCGAGCCCCCCGGTCTCGGGGGACACGGCCGCGCCGCCGATGGTGTCGCTGAGGGTGATGGCATCGGCTCCGCCCGCGATGGCGGCGCGCGCCCGGTCCTGGAGCCCCTCGCCGACCGCCAGCTTGACGGAGATCGGCAGTGTCGTCCTGCCGCGGGTCTCGGAGGTGTAGGCGTAGACCCGGTCGGGGTTGTCGTCCTCCAGCCCCTCCTCCTCGTTGAGGCAGGAGATGCCCAGTTCCAGGGCCTGGCAGCCGGTCGTCTCGACGTCCTTGGCCAGGGCGGCGAGTTCGGCCGGGGTGTCGGCGTGGAGGGAGGCGATGACGGGCAGCCGGTCGTCGGCGAACGAACGCAGCACGTCCAGCCAGTGGTTGACCGATCGCTTGGAGTAGGTGGTGCTGTTCAGCATCCCGACGGGCAGACGGATGATCCGCTCGTCGAGGCCTTGCGGCGGGTTGGGGTGGATGGTCTTGGTGACGACGGCTCCGGCGCCCCGCTCGATGAGTCGGCGGATGTTGCGCTCCTGGTCCGTCAGCAGTCCGGATCCGACGATCACGGGGTTGGCCAGAGGCAGGCCTAGGATCGACGCGTCGGGCACTCGATGTCTCCGTCCGGCGGATGAGGCAGGTGGGGGGTGAGGGCGGGTGTCGGTCAGGCGACGAGGCTCGCGCTGACGGCCTCGCGCTGCCGTTCGGTGGCGGCGAGCACGGCGTCGATGAGCAGCGCCGGCTTCTCGGTGAACTCGTCGAAGTCGATGGCCTGGACGAACCCGACGCGGTGCAGCCCCTTCAGGAGGTGGCTCGCGGAGTCGACGAAGGGCTGCTTGGCGATCAGGACGATGGGACGCCCCATGGCCGTGGCCCAGCCGAGTTCGACGTGGGTGCCGTCCGTGCGCCGCAGGGTCCCGTCCTCCAGCACCGGCAGGACGGGCACGAACACGTCGCACTTCTTCATCCAGCGGAAGTCACGCACGGAGACCTGCTCCGGGGTGAACGCCGCCGTTTCGGCCCCGAACTTCTCCACGACGTGCGCCGAGAAGACATTCGCTCCGTTGTCCCGAACGGTTCCGATCGCCGTGGTGATCGCGTCCTGCAAGTGATTGACGAAACCGTTCTCCAGGATGGCGTGCTGGATCGGTCCGCCCACGAAGACGTCGAGCCCTGCGAGCAGGCCGGACTGTTGTGAGGGCTTCGCTCCGGTGCGGGAGC